>NZ_JBEZEX010000001.1:473784-506341 GCF_040649115.1 Micromonospora sp. NPDC049049
AGTCGCGAACGAAGGCGAGCCCCGATGAACGTCGTGCAGAGCGTGGACAGCGTCGCGCTGCTGCCGGCCTACCTGGCCGCCGGCACGGCCGTGCTCGTGCTCATCACCGATCTGCTCGTGGCCCGGCCACGGGCCACCCTCGCCGTGGCCGCGCTCGGTGCGCTCGGCACCGCCGTCGGCTCCGCGCTGGTCGGGGCGGGTGCCGAGCGGCGGACGTTCTGCGTGGGCGCCAACTGCTCCTGGATCTTCGGCGGTCGGGCGGCCCTGGTCGCCGTGGTGGTCGCGCTGCTCACGGTGGGTGTGCTCGGGCTGTCGGTGCCCGCGCTACGGGCCGGGCGGTCACCGGTCGGGGAGTACGCCTTCCTGTTGGCCTGCTCGATGACCGGCGGCGTGGTGCTCGGTGCGGCCGGCGACCTGATCACGCTGATCGTCGCGCTGGAGACGCTGACACTGCCGCTGTACGTGCTGGTCGGCTTGCGCCGGGGCAGCCTCGCGAGCGCCGAGGCGGCGCTGACCTTCTTCGTGGTCAGCGTGGTGGCGACCACGCTGACCCTGCTCGGCGCGGCGCTGCTGTACGCGGTGACCGGTGGGCTGCACCTGGACCGGCTCGGCGCGTTGATCGCCGAGCAGCCAGAGTTGCGGGACCTGCCGTTGACCACCGCCGCGGTGGCGGTGTTGCTGGTCGGCCTGGCCTTCAAGGTGGCGGCGGTGCCGTTCCACGCCTGGGCGCCGGCCACCTACGACGGCGCGCCGCTGCCGGTGGCCGCGTACCTGTCCACAGCGTCGAAGCTGGGCGGCCTGGTCGCCCTGCTCGCCGTGGTGCAACGGGCGCTGCCGGCGGACCAGACCGGTCCGGTGCTCGCTCTGCTCGCCGTGCTCACCATGACCGTCGGCAACCTGGTCGCCCTGCGTCAGCGGCGGACCGTCCGGCTGCTCGCCTGGTCGTCCGTCGCGCAGGCCGGGTACATCCTCGCCCCGTTGGGGGCGTTGGCGCTGGCCGCCGGACGCACGGACGAGGCGCGGTCCGCCGCGTACGCGGCCGCCATCGCGTACGCCGTCTTCTTCGTGGTGTTGGAGCTGGCGGCGTTCGCCGGATTGACCGCGCTGCGGCCGGCGGGTGCAGACGGCGGCACGCTGGACGACCTGCGCGGGGCAGCCCGGCGGCACCCGTGGCGAGCTGTGGCGTTCGGTCTCGCGCTGGTGGGTCTGGCCGGTCTACCGCCGGGGCTGGCTGGCCTGTTCGCGAAGGTGACAGTGGTCCGGGCGCTGCTGGACGGTGGCGCCGCCTGGCTGGCGCTGGTGGTGGCGTTGAACGCCGTGATCGGGCTCGCCTACTACCTGCGGGTGACCGCCGCGCTGTGGGCACCGACGCCCCTCGCCGCCCCGAACGTCGGCGGTGCCGCGGCCGTACCCGTGGTGGGGGTGGTGCTGGCGGTGGCGACGGTGGCCGCCGTGGTGCTGGGTATCGCCCCGCAGCTGGTGCTCGACCTGGCCGGCCGTTGACCTGACCTGCGACTTCGGTCTCAGTGAACTCTCAGCGTTGTAACGGATGGTTGACGGGTACCGGGTTGTTGAACCGGTCAGCGGATCCCGGCGATCCGTGCACCGAAGGAGACATCGTGCACCACAACCGTCTGAAGACCGCAGCGCTGCTCGGCCTGCTCAGCGCCCTGATCCTGGCGGTGGGCTACTGGTTCGGCGGCAGCGGCGGTCTGGTCATCGCCGTCGTCGTGTCTCTGGTCATGAACGGCGTCACCTACTTCTACTCCGACAAGCTCGCACTGCGCTCGATGGGGGCGCAACCGGTCACCGAGGCGCAGTTCCCCGAGCTGTACCGGATGGTCCGGGAGTTGGCCACCGACGCCCGGCAGCCGATGCCGCGGCTCTACGTCAGCCCCACCGCGCAGCCCAACGCGTTCGCCACCGGTCGCAACCCGCAGCACGCGGCCGTCTGCGTGACCCAGGGCATCACCGAGATCCTCGACTACCGTGAGCTGCGCGGCGTGATCGGGCACGAGCTGTCCCACGTCTACAACCGGGACATCCTGATCTCCAGCGTGGCGGCCGGTCTGGCCAGCATCATCACCCTGCTGGCGAACCTCGCCTTCTTCATCCCGCTGGGCGGCGGGGACGACGAGGATCGACCCAACCCGGCTGTGCTGCTGCTCACCCTGATCCTGGGCCCGATCGCGGCCACTGTGATCCAGTTGGCGATCAGCCGGAGCCGCGAGTTCCAGGCGGACGCCTCGGGCGCCGAGCTGAGCCGCGATCCGCTGGCCCTGGCCAGCGCGCTCCGCAAGATCGACGCGGTGGCCCGACGTCGGCCGTTGCCGGCCCAGGGGCAGCTCACCAGCACCGCCCACCTCATGATCGCCAACCCGTTCCGGGGTGGCGGCATGGCGGCGCTCTTCTCCACCCACCCCAAGATGGAGGACCGCGTCGCCCGGCTGGAGCAGATGGCCCGCAACTCGGGGCCGGTCCAGTTCCAGCGCTGACCCGCTGAAAACACCGCCTCCGCCCGTACCTGGCCACGCCGGGTACGGGCGGAGTGCTGTATTTCCGTTGTCTACCGGCCGAGCGATGACGTTAGGGTCATAACGGCTTACGCTCATTACATCCTCGGGAGGTTCACGGTGACCGCGCTGCGTCAGTACCTGGGTGTCTGGCGGATCCCCGGCGCGCCCATGCTGCTGATCTTCGGCATCATCGGGCGGCTCGGAATCGGCATGACCCCGCTGGCGCTGCTCCTGGTCGTCGAGCAGGTGACCGGGCGCTACTCGCTGGCCGCCATCGCCGGCGGCATCTACGCCCTCGCCGGCGCCGCGCTCAGCCCGATCGCCGGGCGGATCGCCGACCGGGTCGGCCCCAGCCCCGTCCTGCTGCTCACCGCCGTGGCCCACCCGCTGGCACTCATCGGGCTGCTGCTGGCCAGCCGCTCCGGCGACGACGCGCTCCCCGTCATCTACCTCGCCGCAGGCATTGCCGGCGCCACCTACCCGCCGCTCAGCGCCGCCATCCGAGGCGCCTGGAACGACCTGACCGGCCCCAACTCCGGCCGATACCACCTCCGCAACACCGCGCTGGCCGCCGAGACCACACTGTTCGAAATCGTCTTCGTCCTCGGCCCACTGCTCGTCGCCGGCTTCGTCCTCGTCGCCGACGCGGCGGCCGCGCTGATCGGTGCGGCAGTGGTCACCCTGGTCGGCACGACCACCGTGGCCCTCGGGCAGGTCATGCGCGGCTGGCGTCCGCACCCGCAGGAACACCACGCGCGCGGCCTCGGCCCGCTACGGGTCGCCGGCTTCCCGGCCCTGCTGATCTGCGTCGCCGGCCTCGGCATCGCGTTCGGGGCCGCCGGTGTGATCGTCCCGGCGTTCGCGAGCGACCACGCCACCGGCGACCCGGAGAGCCTCGCCGGCGTCCTGCTCGCCGTCTGGGGGATCGGCAGCGCCATCGGTGGGATCTGGTTCGGCGTCCGCAAGCCGGCACCGAACATGACCCGACAGTTCGCCCTGCTGCTCGCCGCGCTGGCCGCCACCTTCGCCGTCTTCGCGGTGATGCCCAACCCGCTCGCGCTGGGTGTCGCGCTGATCGCCGGCGGGGCCACCATCGCGCCCGCGCTGACCCTGGAGAACACCCTGGTCGGCCGGATCGCCCCGACCGGGATGTTGAACGAGGCGTACACCTGGGTGGTCACCGTCGCTGTGGCGTCGAGCGCCGCCGGCGGCTCGGTGGCCGGCGTGATCGTCGACCACGCCGGTGGCGTCCGCTGGGCGTTCCTGTTCGCCGGGGCGGCGGTCGCCGTCGGGGCCGCGGTCGCCGCACTACCCGCCGGGCCCATCGCCCGCGCGGAAACCACCGCGGTACGCGCCGAACACCCCGTCCCCGTCTGACCTACTGGCTGGCTGGCTGGCCGGCTCGCGTCGTGGTGGGTCCGCGTCGTGGTCGGCTGGCGTCGTGGTCGGGTTGCCCTTGATCGACTCGGGTTCCTGAAAGTCGCGGTGTCCCAGTCGCCCGGACGCCCCGACTTTCAGGAAGCCGAGTCGACCTCAGCTGGACGCCCTGTGGTCGGGGACCGGATCGCTGTGGATGGCCGTCAGCGGTAGTTGTTGAACTGGAGGGCGACGCCGAAGTCCTCGCCCTTGAGCAGCGAGATGACCGCCTGGAGGTCGTCCCTCTTCTTGCCGGTCACCCGCAGCTGGTCGCCCTGAATCTGCGCCTGCACGCCCTTGGGGCCCTCTTCGCGGATCTTCTTGCTGATGGCCTTGGCCTTGTCCGTCTCGATGCCCTGGATCACCTTGCAGTCGATCTTGAAGATCTTGCCCGACGGGCGCGGCTCCCCGGCATCCAGCGACTTCAGCGAGATGTTCCGCTTGACGAGCTTCTCCTTGAACACGTCCAACGCGGCGCGGACGCGCTCTTCGGTCTCCGCCTGAAGGCCGATCGCCTCCTCGCCAGACCAGGAGATCTCAGCGCCGGTGCCGCGGAAGTCGAACCGCGTCGCAAGCTCCTTCTCCGCCTGACGAAGGGCGTTGTCGACCTCCTGACGGTCAACCTTGCTCACGATGTCGAACGACGGGTTCGCTGCCATGATTCTGCTCCTGCTGTCCGGCGGTCTGGGCCTGCCGTCGGCCGCCGACCAGCGGCACGACCCCCTGACCGTACCCGGTTGCGTAGGTGCCGGGGGGAGCCGCTATCCTTGCTTCCGCCGCCGCGTTACGACGCGGTGGGGTGCCCTGGCGGGTTGCCCGAGCGGCCAATGGGAGCGGACTGTAAATCCGTCGCGAAAGCTTCAGAGGTTCGAATCCTCTACCCGCCACCAGGTGCAGACACGGCCCCCGACCAGCAGAAATGCTGGTCGGGGGCCGTTGTCGTCTGTCCGGCCCGGTCCGGCTGAGTCCAGCCGTCTACGACTGGTTGTGGGCAGATGGTGGGCAGGTCGATCTTGCCGTCTGAGGGCTCGTCTGTGGCTGCGAACAACGGGTTGGTGGCTGGGTCCGGTACGACGGAGTCCGTGCGTGTAGCGATCGGCTGAGGGGTCCGCGGTGAGGTGTCGCCGGCTGCGGGAGAGGGACCGGGGGCAAGCCAGTCCCGGGGTTGGACTGGCGCGGCAGTCGGAAGCCCTGATCGTCGACGAGGCCGACCGGTTCGGCTTCCGTATCGCCTGGCCGTGATCGTGCCGTCGGGCGGATCAACAGACTCGGGGCGGCGGTCCGGCGGCATTCGGTGGCTCTCCGCCCCGGCGCCGGAGGCGGCCGGGGCGGCTTGCCGCCGGCCGGGTTACCGCCCCACGCCGCGCGAAGCGCGGTGCCTTGATTGAAAACAGAGCAAATCGGCAGCACTGGCCGGGGAGTCTAGTCGGAGGGTTTGTCTACAAGTTTCTGGGCGCACTGTCCTGGGCGACCGCTCCACGTCCGAGCGCTTGGGCTATTGGGCCGACCAGTTTCTATGGCTGTCTGTACGCCCGATGAGTAATGTCGCCGGCCCTCCCAAGACCTAGCCCTTCTCCTCAAAGGTCCGTAATACTTCAGCCATAGAACGGCCTTCGACCAGTTGGAACAATAAATGGGCAAACATTATCCATCCCCTGTCTTGGCTGTCCCGAGGTTTAGCGGGGAGGGTATTCTTCACGATCGCAGACAAGGCGACCGCCTCATTGCGTCCACTTTTTGCGAACGTGTGTGCTAGGTCAAGAACCGCGAACCTCCAAGCCTCATCGTCCGGAGCAGCAGTGCGAGCAACGTCCAGTTGGGGCAGACTCATGATGTGAAAAAAGAACTGACGGGCCTCTTTTTGAGTGGACAGAACCGTCTGAAGCGCCGCATGAAGCCCTAAATTATGAAGGGTCATGCCTACAGCTTCCCTGTACAGAGGAACATCGCCCATTCGAGCGATCAGGTTATCGAGTTCCACCCGTGCATCCTGCCATCGATCCTGCTTAAGGACTGCCTCGACCAAAAGGCGCCGCAGCTCCAGATAAAGGTTTCCGGCACCTGCACTCTCCTCGTTGAGATGTTGCCGGCAGACTAATTCCGCTTGCGAGGGATCGCCTGATTGAATAAGGCCACTCGCCTGGCGGGCAGCCTCAATCGCGCTTACAATGCTGTGTTTTGGCAGTCTGCCTGCCAGATCTTCTAGAGCGGTCAGCAAAGGGGCGGCCACCTGCTGGTCACATCCAGCCCTACCCAATAGGGCCTCCCTGGCTTGGCCACAAAGGAAGGATGCTGCATCCTGCGCCTCGGGGTCAAGGGAAAGGGAGTACAGGTAAGGAACCACAGGCTCCAAAAGTCTCACGGCATCCTGCGTGGTCGGTGCACCTCCATCCCCACGAATTATAAGAATCGTTGCAAGGTAGATGCGCGCCTGCTGACGAACTAGTTCATTCGGCTCCTCGATCATCTCGAATAGGGCCAGTTCGGATTCTAGTAAGTCTTGCGCTTCTGGGAAGTTGCCCTGCGCGCTGTGAAAGCTTGCGAGGTTACCCGTCATGACGGCCGCATTGTTCGTCGCAACCCCTAGGCGGCGCAAGTGTCCAGACAGCACCTCCGCATGAGGTGCAATTACGTGGACGCGATCAGCTTCGCCATTGTGAATTGCCGCTTCGAGCCATAAGTCGACATAGAACGCCAGCTTGTCTAGCTCGGCCGTGACCGTATGTCTGGGATGTGCTCGCTCAACGCGATCGCGAATCACTTCCTGTAAAATGCTGTTAATGGTGACAGTAATGCGCGCACGGGGATTATCGTTGAAAGAGGCCGGCAATGGCGAATCATTTCTGGAGAACGACACCCGCTTCAATAGGCGAAATGCTTCAGGAATCTCTGGCTCATCACTGAATATTGTTCCGCGTTGTGGCGGCACGTTCTCCGGAGGGAAGCGTGCTGCTGATACAACTAACTGTACTGGAATCCTGCGCTGAGCGAGATAGCATGCTGTTATAAGTAGATCGTTTACGAGCTGCGCAGTACCGTCATCGTCCGACAAGAAGTTTATACGCGTCAAACCCAATTCTATCGCCGCAACGAGCGTTCGTGGGTAACCCGTTGGTACGGACGTCTTGTCGCTTAACGACCGCATTTTCAGGTTCTTCAGGTAGTGCTCAATATCGTCAACCCCAAAGCCGCAGCTGCGCAGGTAAGCTGCCGCAAGTTCTAGAGCAAGGGGCCAATATTCTAGTGCTGCGGCGAGCCGGCCAAGCGCATTCCGGCCCTCCGCTTCGTCGGCGTTTCGAGGGTGCAGTCTGGCAAGGAGGAGGGCCTCTGCTTCGATCGGAAGCATCGAGCTTACCGGCACAAGCCGACTATTGCCGAAGCCGTGAACGCTGTCTAGCGATGTAATGATTACGTCGCCACTGCCCACCCGGGGAATCCACTGTTCGACCGATTCTGCATCTGCGTCGTCCATGACGAGAAGCCACCGGCCAGGGAAGGACGCCAGGCGCTCGTGGATTAGAGTCCTAAGTGAATTGGTTCCGAGGGCCCCGTCAAGGCCCATCCATAAGCCAATGTTCCGGAAGGAGTCGAACAGGGCGGCCTCGCTGGCCGCGTCAGCCCAAAGGACTAGATCATAAAGGTCCACATATTCTGCCACGTATGCGGCCGCTAGGCTGGACTTGCCGATCCCGGAAGGGCCTACTAGCGCCGATCGTGTTACTGATCGCGCACCTGAGTTTCGTGGACGAAGTGCTTCAGATAGTTTATTTAGCAGGTCCGGTCTTGCCACGTCGGGAACCGGCGCCATAACTCCAACAATCCGTCCCCAATCTCGCTGGCCCAGTGCCTCGCTCAAGGCATTGTCATTCAGGTGGAGCATGTTACGGAATTCGTCTAATGTCCAGACGGCATGTTCCGGTGCGGCGGCTCTGCGCAGAGTCTCAGATACTAAGAACGACACAAGGAGGCCGCTCGATTGGACTCCGATGCTGCTCCCATGGCTGCGCCGCCACTTGAGAAGTGAATTGCGTATGGCTTCGCGCAACTCCTCGCGGTCGCGGCTGTCGGCTATAACCCGACACCGACGAAGTCGTCCGAACTGGGTTTCACTCAACGCGTTCAGCTCTGCCAGGGCGCGAGGGGCGCCATTTAGTGCATCAGTCAGCGTGGTGCGGAACTCCGAGACTGGGCTATTCTCGGTAACTTGCTCGAAGATGAGTTGGATATCCTGGGGTACGGTCGCATCCGTAAGAAGTAAGTAGGAACCTGCGTCGCTTCGTGCTACAAGCTTGGCAAGAACGGTGCAGGTTTCCGCCAGTCCCATCTTCGCCCCGGCAGCTCGGCTCTTGACCTGAGCGGCGATGAGAACCCTTCCCGTGTCGTCTATCATGTCGAAGTCGACCGCGTCGACGCCCTCGGGATTTGCTGGGTGGGGCTCGCCCTCCACTCTGCATGCGGAGATCGCCGGGTTGCCGATGGCTTCTACCATGTACTCAAGCGTCCGCAGATATTGGTACTGAAAGCCCCGGGCGGCAATCCGCCCGCCGTCGACACCGGTCATTGACTCCTCCTCGGAGCGCTCCCATGGGTGCAGTGGTGCTGCTCTATATTAGATCGACTTTTGGCGCCTGTCAGCCCGCCTTTCCGCCTTGTTTCAGGGGGATTCCTGATGTTTGCTCTATCGACCGTCCTTGGCCGATCAAGGCGACGTTGATAGCTGGTGGGCTCTGGTTGTCCCGTCGGTGCTCTGCTCGGCTGTACCGGGTCTTCGGCGTGCAGGTTGGTTTCCCGCAAAGATCCACCGGGCGGTCATCCGCTGGCAGCTGCCCCGCCCGGGTTGAGTCAGAGCGCTTTCACATGAAGGAACCTCGGGTGAAGCACCACACCATCAGCACCGTCAGACGCCGGCGCTGTCCGCATCGCTCCTCGTGCTCCGCGAGCTTTTGGTCACGGGGCGCCGCCATCTAGAGGAGAGATACTTCGAGCGGCAAACTTCGCTCCGCGTCCGTGCTTCGGCCAGCACGTGCCCGGCAGCCAGCTGTCGGCCGCCGGCTTGATGGTCTTAGAAACCACAGGGAGTTGCACGTTCGCACGGTGGAATGAGCGTGCCGTCGCGGCCCGCCCTCGACCATGCACCGAAGCTGCAGTCGGTTCTACCCGTTCGATCGGAGTGAGCGGTAGGTTCTTACAACCCTGCTAACCGCCCCATTCCTCCTATCAACTAGCTGTTGTTCGATCAGAACCGCACCCACATCGACATCAAAGAGGGCTGCAAGCTCGATGTCTGCAAGAACTTGCCGCTGTAGTGTTTCGGACTCAAGGTCTTCATCTGTCTGACCGCCCCCTGGCTGGAGGTTCGCATAGGTGCCCCGACCATGCTCGGTGGCGACCAAGCTTGCATTCCGTAAGACCGCTATCGCCTTACGGATCGTGCCGCGGGCTGCCTGAAATTCAGCACACAGGGCGCTCTCTGACGGCAAGAGAGACCCGGCCGGGATGACGCCGCCCTCGATGCGTTTCTTCAGCTCGTCTGCGATGACGCGGTAGCGGGGCTGTCCGTAGTGCGGGGTGGGCACCTGCTCACCGTACCTGGCACTTGTCTTACCAAGTGCCAACCAAGTGACCTGTTTCCACGTCTAGACAACTCGTCCACTTGTAGATACGTTTCCTGTTGTGCGGCTGAGGTGACGGCATGTGTCAGGGGTGGCCTCGCACCGGCTCCGGTCGCACCTGATGCGCGGCGTCCTGTCGGACCGGTTGCGGTAGCCGCGCGTACAAGTTGGCTCGGCAATACCCGACCCGTCCCGTGTCGGACGGTGTGCCGTGCCTTCATCCGGGCCGGTGGCCGGCCCCATTCCCCCGTGGCTGGCCACCGTTCCCCGTCTACCTGTGGAGGTGCGATGTCCGGCTCCCATCGTCGACACCGTTGGTTCTCGTCCTGGTGGCCTCGGAGGCGCCCGTCTGCTCGGCGTGCCACCAGCAACGTTCAGTCGAGTCCACGCGCGGGATCTACTACCTCCTCGCCGCGGTGGTCGACGGGTGTCACCCGCGAATTGCCAGCGCTCCGGTACGCGCCCTTGATGACGCGAGCCCAGCTCTTCCGAGGCAACGGCGGGCGGTGGCCGCGATGAGTCGTACGAACAAGCCGGCCGCCGTCACAAGCCACCCGGACTGGTGCGCCCCCGATCGCTGCGGCTACCTGGTGCCGCCGGTTATGACTCATATGGCCCGTCGTCATCGTGGCTCAATGCAGCGGGTCGGCGAGAGTCGGGCGGGTGGACTCGTCGTCACGTACCTCATCAGTAGTGAGGCTCTGGGTGGTCCCATGGTCGGTGTTCATGTGACGTGCCGAGCCGGGAATGCCTGGGCGGAGCTGTCCTTGCCGCAGGCGGCCCAACTGGTTGAGCAACTTCGCGGATCGCTGGCCCAGGCCACCGGGCAGCAGGGGGCCAGCGATGAGTGAGGGCGCTGCCAGCCCAGAGAGGCCGTCGCCGTCGTCGGTCGCGCCGGTCCTGTGCCCAGTCTGGTGTCGAGGCTGTGGACCGAACGACCCGATGCACCGCGGGCTTCTCTCCACCATCGGACGGGAGCGGAGCGGTTGGGTCACCGTCCAACTGATCGTCGACCGGTTCGCCCGCCGGGACCTGGCCGTGAAGCTCGACGCGACCCGATACGGCGCGACGCAGACCGTGCTTTTGTCGCCCGCGCAAGTGGACCGGCTCATCGACGAGCTGGTGTACGCCCAGCTGGAGATGCTGACACCGGCAGAAGGCGGCGAGCGGGCCGGAGAGACGCGGTGAACGCCAACGCACGTCGGGGCTCAGCCGTTCCTCGTACTCCTGGCCTGCGCCCTGCGGGGTCACCGCGAGCAGCGGTGGCGGTGCCTCCGGTTCCCGAACGGCCCGCTGGCGGAACCACCTGGCAGACGTTGGAACGTCTAGGGGGTACGGTGACCGGTGTGCAAGGCCGGGACTGGCGCCCTCGCTACCTGCAACTCGCGGAAGAGTTGCGGGCAAAAATCGTGAGCGGTGAATTGGCCCCTGGCACGCTAATGCCCAGCGAGACCGAGTTGGCCGACACCTCGGGTCTGTCGCGCACGAGCGTCCGCAACGCTATCCGGCAGCTTCGGGAATGGGGCCTGGTCCGGGCGGAGCAGGGGCGCGGCACCTACGTCCGGGCACCCCGCCAGCGGGTACGCCGTCGCAACACCGAGCGGTACCAGTGGGAGAAGGATCGCGTCCTGCTCGACGAGGACGAGCGGCTGAAGACCGGCGCCACCGAGCACGACACCGGCCTGACCGTCGACGACCTGAAGTTCCACGCCGAATACTCCCGGGTCGAGGCTGATGCGGAGATGGCGGCGGCCTTACAGGTCGAGCCGGGTACGCCGCTGCTGCGGCGGGTCTACTGGACGTCGTCGCGGCACGAGAACGCGCCGCTGACCGTGTCGTACTCCTACCTGCCGTACGACCTGGTGGCCGCGAACCCGGACCTACTCGACGCGGGCAAAGAACCGTGGCCGGGCGGCACGCAGCACCAGCTCTACACGCTCGGCATCGAGCTGGACCGGATCGACGACGAGATCCGCGCCCGCCCGCCGTCGCCCGATGAGGCCGAGCTGCTGGACATCGACCCGGGCGTCTCCGTGCTCACCGTACGGAAGACCTCGACCGACACCACCGGCCGGGTCGTAGAGGTCGCCGACGTGGTGATGCCGGGTGACCGCACCGAGCTTGTCTACTCCCACAAACTCCAGCGGTGGAAAACTTGACGCAGCTCGTCTCGGTCATCACCCCGGTCCACGCGCCCAGCATCGAGCACCTGGCTGGCGCCTACGAGTCGTTGGCCAAGCAGGAGATGCCTGACGGCTGGGACTGGGAATGGCTCGTCCAGGAGGACGGGCAGACCGGCGCCCTGGTCGACGCGCTCCCTGACGATCCCCGGATCAGTCTGGGCACCGGCCGTCCCGGTGGGCCTGGTGTTGCCCGTACCCTCGCTCTTTCCCGGGTCTCCGGGCAACTCATCAAGGTCCTGGACGCCGACGACCAGTTGACCCCCGGCGCGCTCGCCCGGGACATCGCCGCGTTCGACGCGCACCCACGGATCGGCTGGACCACCTCGCGGGTACTCGACCTGCTGCCCGACGGTTCGACCGCCGGATGGGACAAGGACCCGGCCGGCGGGGTCATCGACCGCGGTTCGGTCCTGGCGTTCTGGCAGGCCAACGACTACCGAGCATCGGTGCACCCGGCCACCCTGTGCCTGCGGCGGGATCTCGTCTTCGCCCTGGGCGGCTGGATGGCTCTGCCCGCCTCCGAGGACACCGGCCTCCTGCTCGCCGCCAACGCGGTCACCGCGGGCTACTTCACCCGCGAATACGGCCTGCTCTACCGCAAGTGGCCCGGCCAGGTCACCAGCCAGGCGGCACACCGGGAACCGGCTGAGTACCAGGGTCGGATGAGGATTATCGAGGCCAGAGCCAACGCCCTGGCCTCGATGATCCCCGACGGCTTCGACGGCAGCGCTACGGCGTAGCTTCGTGCCCCGGCATCCCGTGGGTACGCCGCCGCTCCTTCATCTCCGCCTCGAAGATGTGCCGCCGACCGCCGGCTAGCTTCTCCCGCGCGTCCCGCTCAATCTCCTGGAACGCGGCGTAGTAGCCGTCGTCGAACTCCTCCACGATCTGAAACGTCCAACGCCCCGGGAGGACGTTGCGACCGATTAATTCATGCTCGACGCGATCCGCGACCTGGTGGTGCCCTGCCTGGCGTAGCAACTCGACGACGTGACTTAGCGTGAGGTCAGCGCCGCCGACGAGTTGGTGCGCCGAGTACAGATGGCCGCGCACGCGGTGGACCGTCTCTAGTGCCTTGCTCAACTCGCCCAGCGCCTCGACAGTTTCATCATCTAATCCGGCCGGACGCTGGTCTTGTTGATGGCCCGACGGCCTTGGCTCAATCCCTGACATGGCGTCTCTTTACCCAGCGCCGGCCATGGATCACGCCATTAGAGCAGGCAGGTCTGGGCGGGAGGCTCCGGGGACTGAGACCCCCGCCCAAACTGATTCCCCCGTCAGACGGCCAGGCTAGTGCCGCCGATGACCACCACGATCACGATGATGATCTGGATGGCAATCTCGCGCGGAATTCGCACGGAGAAGCTAAGTTCGGTCACGTTCAACCCCCTCTCTTGACCAGTAATGTCTACGTGCCGCGGCTCTCGGTGATTCCTTTCCTGTCGCTTGAACGCCCCTCGAGGGGTGCCCGCGGTATCGACGTTAGCTGGCTGAAGCGCAAGCTGTTTCCTTGCTGCCCGATGCAGCGGGAAGGCCTTTGGCGTGGGGTTTTTGCGTGATACCGTCGTTGCCATGGCAGGTTCTTTTATAATGACATGCATGACGTTATGGCTGGACTTCGTCTAGAGGTCACACCTGCCGCGTCCGCCCTGTTGCAGTAAGGGCTACCGCAACCTGTTGGTGGGCCTGGGATTGCCGTGATGCTGGCCGAGTTTTACCGGCGATGAACGGCCGAGCTCTGCGGGAAGATTCACGTCTTGCGTGGCCTGACCTTGTTGAGCATTTGGTGCTTTCGTCACTACTACAGATGGTGCAAGAGTTCGAAGACGGCCGGTGACCGGCCCAGCGGTCAGGCGATCCTGGGTCAGGAGTTGGCGCTGCCCACCGGTGGCACGCTTGCCACCTCGCAGTCATCGACCCATCTTGCAAGCAGGCTCAGAGCGGCCAGCCTCTCCAGCGCTGCTTGCTCTTCAAGCTCCGTCGTGCCGTGCGCCGCTGAGTTCCGGATGGTCATCTGGACGCCAGGAGCAAACTGCCTGAGGCCGTCGTTCATTGTTTTGACCTCGCGATCTTTCGAGGAGCCTGGCCACCTCAAGCGCGGCTTGCCCGGAGCGGGTTCCCGCTCCGAAAAAACCTCCTGCCAAAGAGCAGTCTCGGCCACATCGTTTCTTCCCGTCCGTGTTTTCAAGGACGCAACTAGGCTTTCGGCTGCCGCAGCTACAGCATGACGAAAGTGGCCATCCCGCCAAAGCCTTCCTGCTGCGCCCCACACTACGGGATGCATCGCCTCCACTCCGACCAGCGGAACGGCTTCGGCTTCAGCTCTGGCAACCATTGCCTCCAAGCGTCCAAGCATTTGGTCACAAGCGCCTAGGACATTGTCAGGTTCAACGACTGGCTTGGGATCCGTGATTGAAGCCCAATTGGCAATTGGGTCAATCTTGCCCACTCCCTGCACCATGATGTAACTGTTCGTTATTGCCGTAGCTTCCAGTGCTCGGCCTGCTGAACGAGAGACCCTGGAGCGAATTTCGGCAATCTTCGCAGGGTCTGTTCCGCTACGAGGGAAGACAGCTGGAGCAATTCCACGAGCCATCATACGGTTGATTTCGTGTAACTCCATAAAATGCACGAACTCCGCGCGAAATGCAGTGACTGCGTCCGCGATGAACTGCAGGTAGCGGGGGCTTCGGAGGGCTTCCATCCCTAGATGATCTCGCATCAGCCCCTCTACGGGCACGGTCGATCACGCGAAACGACTTGTTGACTTGTCTGCCAAGCGCCGTCTAACGTGGAACGCAACTTGGCAGACAAGTTAACAAGTTGGAGGTTGAGCGATGGCTCTGCGAGGCGGCACGAGGTTCGCGGTGCGGTGTGAGGACGTGTTCCCGGCGGGGTGCGCGTTGGTGCCCGAGTCTCTGGGCGAGGTCGAGGACTACGACGAGAAGACCGGCCGGCGTAGCCCGGCGAAGGACAAGCTGACCGGCCAGCGGGTGTGGCAGGTCCGGGTGATGGACCTGGATCCGGAGCTGGGGAAGCGGTCGCGGGAGACGACGGTGAAGATCTCGGCGGACTACCAGCCGGTGCCGCCGACGGGTGGTCTGTTCGAGGCGGTCGAGTTCGACGGCATGACCGTCACGCCGTACGTGGGCAACAACGGTCGGATGGCGTATTCGCTGCGGGCAACCGGGATGCGTGCCCCGGCGGGCGTGGCGACGAAGGCGGCGCAGTAGCCGCATTTGGTGGGGGCGGGGCTGTCAGGTCTTGGCGGACGGCAGCCCCGCCCTCTGTCTCTTTCCCCTGCTCTGTCGAGAGAGGTAGTGACATGTCCAAGCGTATGCCCGCCGTCCTGCGGCGGCCCACAGTGGCGGGTGCCCGATGATGCGCCGGCCGCGCGGCGAGGCTGTGATGACCACCGCCGGGGACCTGATGGTGATCCGGCCGCGTCGCCTTGAGCTGCCGGTCTGGCTGATCGCGATCGGCCTGGTGCTGCGGTGGCTGTGGCGGGGCCTGTGGTGGTGTCTTCGCCACCCGGTCGCCGTCGGCCTGGTCGTGGCCGGGGTGAGCCTCTACCGCGAGTTTGGCCGGACCGGCGTGATCGTGCCCGTGGTCCTGGCCGCTGCCGTTTCGGCGTTGTGGCGGTGGCGGCACGAGTCGTCCTGGTGGACCTGGTGCGCCGGCCCGATCCTCGGCCGGTTCCGTCAGCTGTTCGTCTACCGGCGGGCCTGGCGTGAGGCCATGACCCTTTGCGGCCTGGCCAAGGTGTACGACCACCGCACGGTCCTGCCGGAGCTGCTGCGGGTCCGCTCGGATCAGGCGCTCGACGTGCTGACCATCCGCATGGTCCGCGGCCAGACACCGGAGGAGTTCCAGAAGGCAACGGCGAACCTGGCGTACGCCTTCGGCCGGCGGCACGCCCGGGTCTACTCCGAGCGTCCCGATGACCCGCCGATCCGGTCGGGCTACTGGGCGCTGGTCCTGGGGGCGGTGGACCGGTTGCGGTTCCGGGACCGGCCGTCGGTGGTCTACCTGGTGGTGGTCCGCACGGACGCGCTACGCACCCTGGTCGACCCCTTCGACGTCCCATCGGTGCCCGACTTCACCGCACTCCCGCTCGCGCGACGGGAAGACCTGCGGCACTGGTGCCTGCACCTGCTCGCCACGCACGTCCTTATCGGCGGCGCCACCCGCTCTGGGAAGGGCTCGGTGCTGTGGTCGCTGGTCCGGGTCCTGGCCGGTGGGATCTCCTCCGGGCTGGTCCGGCTGTGGGTGATCGATCCCAAGGGCGGCATGGAGTTCGCCATGGGTCGGCCGCTGTTCGCCCGGTTCGCCTGCAAGTCGTTCGAGGCCATGGCCGACCTGCTCGTCGAGGCGGTGACGGTGATGCGGGAGCGGCAGACCCGGCTTGCCGGCGCGGTGCGGGTTCACACTCCGACCCTGGCTGACCCGCTGGTCGTGGTCGTCATCGACGAGATGGCGGCGCTGACCGCGTACCTCCAGGACGTTGACCTCCGCAAGCGCATCGCCGGCTCGCTCGGGTTGCTGCTGTCGCAGGGTGCCGGCGTTGGTGTCCTGGTGGTGGCCGCGTTGCAGGACCCCCGTAAGGAGGTGCTGCCGTTCCGGGACCTGTTCCCGACCCGGATCGCGCTCGGCCTGACCGAGGCCGCTCAGGTCGACCTCGTCTTGGGCGACGGCGCCCGCAACCGGGGCGCCCTCGCCGACCAGATGCCCCGATGGGCCAAAGGTGTCGGCTACGTGATCCTCGACGGGACCCCGGAGCCGGCCCGGGTCCGCTTCTCGTACATCTCCGACGACCACATTCGGGAGCTGGCCGCCGAGTACCCGGCGCCGGCCGACGCGGCGGACATCCTCGCCCAGGTCGGCCGGGAAACCGCCACCGAACCGACCCGGCTGCCTTTGCCCCGGCAGCGTCGTAGGCCGCTGCTGCCCGACTCGCTGCTCAACATCCTCGACCGGGAGACCGACGGGGGTGAGCCGCGGTGACCGCCCCGACCGACGGCCGAACCTTCTACCGGCTCCGCGCACCCGGCACCGACGGTGCCACCAGCACGGCCGTCTCCGTGCGCGTCGACCCCGCCCGGCCCGGCACGTACCCGGTCTATCTCGCGGTCGGTGGCGGTCGGCGCCGGATGTACCTGACCCCCGACGAGGCGTGGGCGCTGTGGCGCTGCCTCTCCGAAGCGGTGGCCTCCCTCGGCGAGCCACCCGAGCACATCCGTACCCGCGTCGCCCCGGCCCGGAGGTAACCGATGTCCCTCAAGAGCTTCTTCCTCGGCACCCACCGCCTCAAGCCGCTGCACATCGAACTCAACGGCTCCCCGGACCGGCTCGCCGGTGCCCTGCACGGCCTGGCGCACATGGTCAACCGCCGCCGCGACCTCAACGGCCAGCAGATCTGCATCATCCTGACCGTCCGCGACAACGGCAGCGGCCGATGATCCGCGAACGCGCCGAATCTGGCGTCCGGGTGCTGATCCTGCTCGCCATCGGCACCATGGCCGGCGCCGCCGCCTTTACCCACGTCCATGACCTGACCGTCGCCCACGGCCAACCCGACTGGATCGGCTGGGCCAACGCCGTAGCGGTCGAGCTGATGGCCATCTACCTCGGCCTGGAGATCCGCGCCCGCCGTCGAACTGGTCGACCCGTCGGCCTGGTCGGCGTGCTCCTGATCGCGTTCGCACTGCTCTCCCTCGCCGCCCAGGTCGCCGAAGCCGAACCTTCCGTCTGGGGCTGGATCGTCGCGGCGGTGCCGTCGCTGGCCTTCCTCGCTTTGGTGAAGGTCGTCCTATCCAGCGAACCCACCACCCCGCAGGCACCGGAGCCCGATCAGCCGCAGGGCGATTGGTACGACGAGCCGCAGCGTGTCGAACCCGCGCCGCCGGCTTCGGTGATGCCGCCGGCGTCAGCCGCGGTGCTGCCTCCGATCGGTGTCGTTCGGCCCAACCGGCCCCAGGTCGTCGGGATCATCCGATGACGGCTCCGACCCTGCCCGGTCTCGAACCCGCCCCGACCCCGGTTGCTCCTCGGCCGGGGTCGCGGGCGGCCCGCATGGCGCTACCCCGCTCGATCGACGTCCTCAAGGACATCGCCATCGAGTACGGCGTCTGCGTCCGCCCGCTCGCCATGCGTCGCACCGGCCTCGACACCGGACTGACAGAAGTCATCGACCTGCCCTGCGGCGCGACCCGCGAGGACAAGTGCCCGCCGTGCGCCAAGAAGAACCGCCGGCTACGGCAAGCCCAGATCCGCGAGGGCTGGCACCGCGACGACGAGCCACTACCCGGCCCGGAGCCCGCGACCGAGGCGCAGAAATCCCTGATCCTGTTCCGCGCGCACCTGGAGTTCTCCCGCGACGAGGCCGTACGCGCCGCACAGTGGAACCAGGTCAACGACCTCGACGAGGCTATCCGCGAGGTAGAGGAAGCCATTGCCGCTGAGGGCCTGCGCGGGCGCGTCGGGCCACCCCACGCCACCGACGACGAGGACCAGGACGACGAGCACGGCCCACGGCGCAAGCGCTCCACCAAGCGGCGCCAGGATGCCCCCGAGCTGCCCCGGCGCAAGGTCGAACGGCGCACCGTCGGCAAGACGTACACGGCCCCGGACGGCTCCACCTACCAACCGTCGATGTGGCTCACGCTAACCCTCGACTCGTACGGCCCGGTCCGCCCCGACGGCACCCCCGTCAACCCGGCTAGGTACGACTACCGCCGCGCAGCCTGGGACGCCGTGCACTTCCCCCGGCTGCTCGATCGGTTCTGGCAGAACCTTCGACGGTGCGAGGGCTGGAACGTCCAGTACGCCGGCTGCGTCGAGCCGCAACGTCGACTCGCCCCGCACGCTCACTTCGCCATCCGGGGCACCATCCCGCGCGATGTGCTCCGCACCGTGGCGGCGGCGACCTATCACCAGGTGTGGTGGCCCTCGGTCGACGTCCAGCGGTACACCCTCGACCGGCTCCCGGTCTGGGACGAGCAGGCGGCGGCATGGGTCGACCCCGACACCCGCGACACGCTGACCACCTGGACGGAAGTCCTCGACACCATCGATGACGACCCGGACGCCGAGCCGGTGCACGTCGTTCGCTTCGGCACCCAGGTCGACGCCCGCGGCGTCATGCCCGGCACCGAGGACGCCGAACGGACCATCCGGTACGTCACGAAATACATCACCAAGCACACCGGCGACTGCCACAAGGCGACCACCGACCGGCAACGCAAGCACCTCGACCGGCTCTGGCAGCAACTCCAGCTGACCCCGTGCACCGACCGTTGCGCCAACTGGCTGCTGTACGGCGTCCAGCCGAAGAAGGCACACGCCAAGCTCAAGCCCGGCCGCTGCAAGGGCAAGGTCCACCAGCGCGACACCCTCGGCATCGGCGGCCGGCGCATCCTCATCTCCCGCGACTGGTCCGGCAAGACCCTCGCCGACCACAAGCACGACGCTCGGGCCTGGGTACGGGCGCTGCTCGGCGTCACCACCGACGGCACGCAGCTCGTCGACGACCAGGGCGAGACCACCGAACGGGTCCGCCACGCCTGGGAGTTGGCCCGACCCGATGACCCAGACGTCGGCCCGATGACCCATCGGCTCATGCGCTCCATCAGCGAACGCGCCCGCTGGCGATCCGAACTGCTCGCCGCGAAGGACCGGGCCGCGCAGGGGTTCCCAGATCTTTCGGCAACTCAGCACAGCGCACAGCACGACGGGGAGGAAACGCAGTGAACGAGGAGTTGTTGACCGTGCCGGAAGTGCTCGCCGAGCTGCGCGTACCGCGCTCGACTTGGTTCTACTGGCGGCAGACCGGCAAGGGACCACGGGTGATCAAGCTCCCGAACGGGCAGCTCCGGGTCCGCCGGTCGGCGCTCGGTCGGTGGCTCGGCGACCTGGAGCAGGACGCCGCGTGAAGAGCTACGAGGTCCAGATCTGGGAGATCGGTAAGCGCGCTGACCGCAAGGCTCGGCCGTGGCGGGTCCGCTGGGCCGTGAGCGGCCAGCGCTTCGAGGACATGTTTCGTACCAAGGCGCTGGCGCACTCGTTCCGCGCCGAGCTGGTCCAGGCGGCCAACGCGGGGGAGCCCTTCGACCCGGCCACCGGGCGCCCGGTCTCCGAGGCCAGAACCAAGAACCCCACCACCTGGTACGCGCACAGCCGTGCGTACGTCGAGATGAAGTGGCCCCGGGCGGCGGCCAAGACCCGGCGATCGATCGTCGAAGCGCTGACCTCCATCACGGTGACCCTGACCCGGCCAGGGAAGCGGGGCCGACCGACTGACGCTCTGCTCCGGGAGGCGCTGTACCTCTACGGCCTCAACCCACGCCGCTGGTCCGACGAGATCCCGCCCGACCACGCGGCGGCGTTGGCTTGGCTGGAAACCGCGTCGTTCCCGGTCGTCGAACTGGACTCGCCCGCGATGGTTCGCCGGGTCCTCGACAGCCTGTGCGTACGCCTCGACGGCAAGCCCGCGGCTGCCTCCACCGTCCAGCGGAAGCGGGCCACCTTCTACAACGTGCTCGGGTACGCCGTCGAGCTGGAGCTAATCGCCTCCAACCCGGTCGACCGGGTCCAGTGGACCGCCCCCGAGGTCGCACAGTCCATCGACCGGCGAGTGGTGGCGAACCCGGCCCAGGTCGCCACGCTGCTGGAGGCGGTGAAATCTCTCGGCAAACGCGCCGACAAGGTCACCGCGTTCTTCGGCTGCCTCTACTACGCGGGGATGCGTCCCTCGGAAGCAGCGGACTTACGGCGGGAGGACTGCGACCTTGCCGGCCGGTGCGCCGACTGCGGTGCCGACTTTGACGACCTGGCGGCGGTGAAGCCCTTCCGGACCTGCGACCACGAGAAGATCGAATATCGCTGGGGCCGCCTGGTGCTCGCCGGTACCTCGCCGCGCGCCGGGTCGCACTGGACCGATGACGGCGGCTCCCACGAGCGGCGGGGACTCAAGCACCGGGGGAGGGCCGAGACTCGTACGGTCCCGATCCCGCCTCGGCTCGTCGAGCTGCTGTGCGCGCACGTCGATATTCACGGGGTCGGTCCGGACGGTCGGTTCTTCCGGGGCCTGCACGGTGGGCCGCTGTCGGAGTCGGTCTACGACCGCTGGTGGAAGCTCGCTCGCGAGAAGGCGCTGACCGAATCGCAGGTTGCCTCGCCGCTCGTACGCCGTCCCTACGACCTGCGGCACGCGGCGGCCTCACTCTGGCTGAATGCCGGCGTCCCGCCGACCGAGGTAGCCCGGCGCCTGGGTCACGGCGTCGCCGTCCTGCTCCGCGTTTACGCCAACTGCATCGACGGGGGAGACGACACCATGAACGACAAGATCGCCGATGCCCTCGGATGATGGTCCTGTCAGCCAGGTCGGGTTTTCGGGCGTCCGACCGGGCGCCGATGTGGACGAGATGCGCTAGAAGGGAGGGGTGGAGTTGCCTGCGCCCCGAGCTTCAACCCGGCCGGAGGTCCGTGTCGCGGTTGGTTCGGTTTCAGTCACTGATAGCCCCGTCCCAGAGCTGCGGCTCTGGGAAATCCGTCGGTCAATCGCTTCGACTGTTGCGGTTGCGTTGCTGCTAGTCGGCGGTCTCATCGTCGCGGCGCTTTGGTACGGCGGGTGGCCTGGTGTTAAGCGCGACGCAACTATCACGGCAACCACGCTTTTTGACCTCATGAAGCTCGTCTTCGCTGTCGTGGCGGGCATTGGCGGTGTCGCAGCCCTGGTGGTCGCCTATCGTCGGCAACGGGTAGCAGAACACGCGAACGCGCTGGCGAAGTTCGCTCACGAACTGGCGCACGCTGCTGATCTACGGGCAGACGTCACCAAGGCTCTCGCCGAGGCGGCCGACGAGCGGGCAAAGATCGAGACCGACCGCAACGGCGTCCGCCTGTTCAACGAACGCTTCACAAAGGCGTCCGAGCAACTCGGTTCGGAGAAAGCGGCCGTGCGCCTGGCGGGCGTTTACGCCATGGCCGGTCTTGCTGATGACTGGCGGGAAGGTCGACAGACCTGCATCGACGTCCTCTGTGCTTACATCCGCCTGCCATATCTTCCCGTGCCGGTTGTTTCGGAAGAAGCGCCAGCACAAAGCCATGATCAGCTACCGATCCTAGGCGCTGACGCCGTTCGGTCTTCCCATGAGGAGCGGGAGGTGCGTCATACCGTTATCCGTCTGATTGGCAGACATTTACGCCTTGCTGAAGAGGACGCAACGTCGTGGCGTGGCTACGACTTCGACTTTAGCGGAGCAGTCTTTGACGGCGGAGACTTCTCGGGAACGACGTTCAGCGGCGGGGAGGTGTCTTTCGCTGGAGTCAATTTCAGTGGCGGAGAGACGTCCTTTGCTGGGGCGACGTTCAGCGGAGGCGGGTTGAACTTCAACCGGGCGACGTTTGCCGGCGGGCGGGTGTACTTCGATTGGGCGACGTTCAGTGGCGCAGTGGTGCACTTCGGTCGGGCATCGTTCGCCGATGGCGACGTGTTTTTCGACGGGGCGACGTTCAGTGACGGGTTGGTGCCCTTCGGCGGGGCAACGTTCAGTGGCGGCATGGTGTCCTTCACCGGAGCGACCTTCAGCGGTGCTGACGTCGACTTCAGCGGGGCGAGATTCTGCGGCGGGGAGGTGACTTTCGACGGGGCACGGTTCCGGACGCCGCCGAAGTTCGATAGTTGGTCCGACAAGAACCCTCCTGACGGCCTGATCTTGCCGGAAGCGTGAAGGCTCGTGGGCGTGGGCAAATGGTGGGCGGCCGACTGGGTCGCCCTTGCTCAGATGAATGGAACGGCAGGTCACAGGCACTGAACTGGTCTTGATCACCGACGCCCTGTAAATCCGTCGCGAAAGCTTCAGAGGTTCGAATCCTCTACCCGCCACCAGGTGCAGATGCGGCCCCTGACCAGCAGAGATGCTGATCGGGGGCCGTTGTCGTTTGTGCCGAGTCCGGCTGGGTCCAGCCGTTGACGACTGTCGTGGCAGATGGTGGGCGGTTCGATCTTGCCTCTGACCGCGTCTTTGAGAGATTTCGGGATGCCGTCCTAGGCTCGCCGGGTGGAGACGATCGTGGCAGCGGGTCACTGGATTTACGGCGGGGTCAATGCCAGCGCAGTCTGCGTAGTGATGCTCGACTACGACTTCTGGTACGCCGTCGGAGAGGCTGACAACGACCTCGAAGAAGACGAATTTCCGCAGCTGAACCCGGCGCACCGGCTCTACTACGTGAGATACCGGCCAGGATGGCCTGCTGAGGGTCAGCCCTTCTGGCCGGACTCTCAGGGCTTCCATACGGTCGATGAGGGGATCGCCGCCGCGGAGGCCGCC
The DNA here is from genome assembly GCF_040649115.1 of Micromonospora sp. NPDC049049. Taxonomy (NCBI): domain Bacteria; kingdom Bacillati; phylum Actinomycetota; class Actinomycetes; order Micromonosporales; family Micromonosporaceae; genus Micromonospora; species Micromonospora sp. NPDC049049. The sequence continues at coordinate 496,842 of NZ_JBEZEX010000001.1, forward strand.
GTCCCCGGCCCAATCGCCTGGCAGTAGGTCGACCCTCTGTTGAACCTACTCCCTATCGTTCGATCACGTTCTGGGCTGCCAATGCTGGTAATGCTCCGGATTACCAGGGCTGGCGCGGACCGTGGGCTATAGCGGCTGACTTAGGGGATTGCTTTGACCGAATCGCAGGTCGCCTCGCCGCTAGTGCGCCAGCCCTACGACCTGCGGCACGCAGCGGCCTCGCTCTGGCTGAATGCCGGCGTCCCGCCGACCGAGGTCGCCCGGCGCCTGGGCCACGGCGTGGCCGTCCTGCTCCGCGTCTACGCCAATTGCATCGACGGCGGCGACGACACCATGAACGACAAGATCAGCGATGCGCCGGCGGTTCGACCCGGCAGAGGTGGGACTCGGGATCAATAGAGAATGCGGTGCACCGTCGATCGAGAGCGGCTTGACCAGGTCGGGGACACTCGTAATCATGTGGCGACCATGTGTAGCTGGCTCGGCGTCGAGAGTCGCAGGTCAGGCGGGCGGTACACGGTGAAGGTGCATTCTGCCTGCGTTCGGGGGGTGGCAACGGCGGGCGCCCCGAGCCTTGCATCGATACGACGATATCGAGACGGCGCCATATGGTTGACGCTCATTCCTCTGCTTCTGGCGCTGGTACTCGCTGGCTGCGACCCAGAGGGGGAGGGTAAGGGCAAGGTCAAATACAAGCCTGCGCTGCTGCCGGTGGCCCTGACAGTCGGTCCGGATGGCGTTGCGGTTGAGGGCGAGACGAGCATCGTCACCCCGATCGGCGAGTTCTCGATCGGGGCGGAGTACTCCCTCCCACCCCGAGATGGAAGCACGATCTACGTCTTGCTTCGGGACCGTAAGAAGGGTGCCACCGGGTTTGACAGGGTGTTCAAGGTCCAGACCGGACGCGACCAGCTCACCGTGGTCGTGAATGGAACCACCACCATCCGGGTCAAGGATGGCCAGGTCTTGATCGACGTCACCGGCGGTGCCGTCAAGAAGATCCAGTTCAAGCGAGTGGATCAAGCGAACGTGAAGGAAGGTCGGGACTCGTACTGGTCCAGCGTCGGCGCGAAGTGGAGCCGGGGTTGGGAGTCCTCCCTCTACAAGCCCTTCGTGTTCACCCGCTGGGCGTACGACGACTCGACAATCGACAGGTGGTGCGGCCTGGGGTTTGTCTGGTTCCTGCTGCGCTTGGCGCTCACCCTCGTGCTGCTGCTCGTAGATCTGGTGCTGAGTTCGATCTTCTTGCTGACCCAGATCGCCTATTTGATCTTCGGCTCGACTGGACGGAATGTTGTCTGGGGGACTGCCATCTTGCTGGCGGTCGTCGCGGTGGTCCGCGGGTTCCTCTACTACTGATCTGGACGTCCTGCGCGTGGGCAGATGGTGGGCGGCCAGCACCTCCAAGCGTGCGGCGGGGATGAGAAGAAGCAGGTAAACGCACCTGAAACGGCCAAGATCACGGACGCCCTGTAGATCTGTCGCGGAAGCTTCAGAGGTTCGAATCCTCTACCCGCCACCAGGTGCAGACACGGCCCCTGACCAGCAGAGATGCTGATCAGGGGCCGTTTTCCAGTTGTCCGGCCGACCGCACCGTTGCCGACCGCACGTGAGGCCCGATGATCTGCGCGAGCCGCCTGCGGGCGATGATCCTTCAAGACGGCGGCGTAAGGACTGCCTCTTGGTGCTTCCAGCGTGCCGGCCAGCACGGCCCCCCACGTCAAAGGGCGAGCCAGCGGTCAGCGCGGGTGGTAGACGACCGCTCTGACACCCGAGACAGTTCGGATCGAGGCGGCGATGCGACCACGGTCATCGAGGCCGACGAACTCGCCGTACATGCTGATGCCGGCGAGGCTCAGGTCGTGCAGAACGCCGCGTCGCCACAGGGCCGGCCGGGAGATTCCGTCGCTGGCGGCGGAGGTGGCCAGGATCTCGCCGCGGTTGTTGATCGCCCGCAGCTCGGTGGTGTTGCCGCCGAGAGTGCCGACGTCCAGGGCTCGGCCGTGTCGCCAGAGGATGCCGCGCGGGAACTGGTCAGCAGAGAACTGCCAGCCGATCACCCAGCCGCGGTCGTTGAGGGCGTACGTGTTGCTGCGGTTGAAGGGGCCGGCGCCGAGGTCGGTGACCCGGCTGCTGTGCCATCGGACGGCGTGGAAGCCGTCCGGTGGCAGGTACACCCCACCTGAGATTTGGCCGTGTTCGTTGATGTCGGACACCTCGGTGAGAGGCAGGGACCGGGCACTGCCGTTCGTCCACAGGACGGGGCCTTCGTCGGTGCGGCCGACAACCTGGCCGCGGTTGTTGATCGCCAGGGGTAGGGCGGACGGACCCAGCGGCCGCACGACACCGTGGTCCCAGACGTACCCGCCGGAGCCGTCGGCGGGGTAGCCGACGACCTGGCCGCGGTCGTTGACGTCGGTCGGGGTGAAGGCACCGAGATCGGTCATCCGGCCGTGGTGCCAGAGGAACCCGCGGTAGCTGCCGTCGGCGGCTTGGGCGCGGCCGACCACGTCGCCGCGGTTGTTCATGGCGCTGACGAAGCTGTTGTCGCCGCCGAGGGTGCCGAGCTCCACCAGGCGGTAGCCGGGCGCCGGGGCGGGGGTGGCGGCGGACGCGGTTGGTGCCGCCGTCAAGGCGGCCGCGAGGAAAGCTGCGCCGAGGATGGATGGCATGGGACGGCTCCCTTCGGAGCGTTGCCGGGCGAACCCTGTGCACAGGCTAGGCGGATCCTGTCGCTCGGCCAGAGTGCCGTCACATGGCCGACTGCCCCGCCGTCCTGCCCACGAGCGGAATGATTGTCCGGTGACGCACCGGCGGGCGGTTTCGCTTGCGAGTCGCTTGTCGACACCGTGGTGCTGTACTGGCTGAGCGGTACCGGCGTCCCGTCCGCCCGGTGGTACTGGGAGCAGGAGCGGTTTCAAGCAGCGGCCCAGGCGGCCGGTCAGACTCCGCCACCGGTCACGGTGCCGGTCGGCTTCACCACGTTCCCCGGCGAGATCTGGGCCGCTCCGCGGAACGGGGCCGAGGCTGCCTACCCCGGCATGCGTACGTCAATGAGGTTGACCGCGGCGGGCACTTCGCGTCCTGCGCTGCCATCTTCGGTGGCCGTGGGCCGCAACCTGACCGGCCTGCCCGCCGTAGCCGGTCTGCGCGCCGCGAGCGGGTGTCGCCGAGGGCGGTCCCAGGGTGGCGGCGGCGCTGGTTGCATAGATGATTGCGGTTTGCCGCGTGAGGCGTCACAATCTGCTTCGGGAAAGTCACGCATGATCGGGGCGTTCAGCCCGCAAGGCGAGTGTCGTACGACTGGCCGGCACAGCAGGTCGAGGTCCGGTAGGAGTGCTAAGCCGCATAGGAGTTGTTAGCGGGGCTTGTCGTTTCTTGAGGGGCGGCGATCGGTCGGACGGTAAGACGATCTGGCCAGACGTGGTGGGTGGACAGGCCGACCGGTTCGTAATTCCCCGTCCGCAGCCCGGGGCCGTCGTGGAACTTTCCCCCCTGCCACCGCTGTGGCACCATCGGGGAACGCAGTTTTCTGACACCCTTGGTGGTAGGAGTTTCCGATGTCTGGTCTAACGCGTGGCCGGCTGCTCGGTCTGATCGTGGCGATGGGTCTTGTCGTGTCCGCTGTCGGGGGCGTTGTCGTCAGCAGTGAGATGCAGGCGACAGGGGTTGAGTGGGGTGCTCCGGTCAGCAGCAGTGGCGCGGGAGCCGTTGTCAACGAGCGTTGATGTCGGCGCGCTTCAGCGCCACCGATGAGGGGACACGAGCGTGCCGGGCAACAACGTCCCCCGCCGTTCAACGGAACGTGCCTGGCTGATCACCGGCCCCCTGGCTTCTCTCGCTATCCTCATCACCACATTCCTAGCCGTTACTGAAACCATAAAACCCCGCGACCTTCTGGTTGCGGGGTTGCTCGTGCTTGTGATGGTGGTGGCCGGCGTACCGACTCTGAGCTTCGTCGTCCGACGTCAGGCCGTCGTGGTCACCCTCACCGAGATCCCGTTGGTGCTGGGGCTGTACTGGCTCTCACCGGTGCTCGTGGTCCTGATCGCGACGATCGCCGCGGTGGTCACTCAGGCTCACCGTCGCTACCTGCCCCCCAAGTTCTGGTTCAACGTCGCCCGGGATGCCGCCGGCGTGTCGGTGGCGGGCGTGGTCGTGGTGGCGGCGCCGCCGCTCGACGGGGTTGGGCCCGCCACCTGGGGGGTCCTGTTTCTCGCGGTCAGCGCGAACACGCTGATCAGCTTGGCCTCGGTCGTCGGCGTGATCAGCCTGTTGCAGGGCTGGCAGGGGCTGCGGGGCACGACGGCGATGGCCGTGCAGGTCTTCCTCACCACCGCGCTGAACGTGGCGGTGGGGCTGCTCATCCTGATCGCGCTGGTGACGACACTGTGGTCGACGTTGCTCCTGGTGGCCATCACCGTCGCCGGCGTCATGCTCTACCGCGCGTACTCCCGGTTCCTTCGTCAGCACCGGACCCTCGGCGACATGTACGAGTTGACCCGGGCGATGACCAGCGCGGGCCACGAGGGGGCGCTCGCGGACGTGCTGCTCGATCGGATCCGCACCCTCATGCAGGCCGAGTACGCGACCCTCTGGCTTCCGGCGCAGCGCCGGCATCCGGAGGTGCTGCTGACCGCACGGCTGGACGACCGGGGGCTGCTCGACGTGGCGCCCACCCCGGTGGTGATTCGTGAGCGGGCTTTCGAGGCGGGCCACAACGTCACCCTCGGGCGGCTGCTCGGCGGCGATGCGGAGTTGCGTCGCGCGATCGCCGGCCGTCAGGTGAAGGACGTCATCGTCGTGCCGCTGCGGTCGGGGAAGGTGGTGATCGGCACGTTGGAGGTGGTCAACCGCCTCAGCGACGTCGGCCACTTCACCAAGGCCGATGTGCCCGTGCTGGAAACGGTGGCGGCGCACGCGGCCGTCGCGTTGGAGAATTCGCGGCTGGTCGACCGGCTGCGGCACGACGCGTACCACGACACGTTGACCGGGTTGCCCAACCGGCGGCGCATCACCGGCGCTCTTGACGAATCGGTCAAGATCGGCGCGCCGGACGAGGTGGTGGCGCTGCTGCTCTTCGACGTCGACGGGCTGCGCCAGGTCAACGAGTCCCTGGGGCACGCGGCCGGGGACAAGGTCCTCACCGAGGTCGCCAATCGGTTGCGGGCCAGCGCGCCGTCGTCGGCTCTGGTTGGCCGTGCCGGTGGGGACGAGTTCCTGGTGACGTTGCGGTTGGAGAGCGCCGAGGCGGCGGTCGAGTTGGCCGCCCAACTGCGCGACCAGATCCGCGACGAGATGGTCTTCGACGCGCTCACCCTCGACGTGGACACCGCCGTCGGGGTGGCCGTACACCCGGATCATGGCAGCGACGCGGCGACCCTGCTGCTTCGGGTCGACCTCGCCGCCACCGCGGCCAAGTCGGTACCGGGCAGCGTGCAGCTGTTCAATCCCGCGCTGGAGTCCCGTTCGCTGCGCCGGTTGGGTCTGGCCGGCGATCTGCGCCGAGCACTGGACCATGACGAGCTGGAGGTCTACTTCCAGCCCAAGGTGACTCTGCGGGACCGGCGCCTGGTGGGTGTGGAGTGTCTGGCGCGCTGGGAGCACCCGGCGCACGGCACTGTCGCGCCCGAGGACTTCGTGGCGGTGGCCGAGCACACCGGCCAGTTGAGCCGGCTCACCGAGGTGGTGCTCCGGGAGGGCCTTCGGCGCAGCCGGGACTGGGCGCTGGCCGACCAGCCGCTGCCCATCGCGGTCAACCTCTCGGCCCGTACGCTCATTGACCGACACTTCCCGGATCGGGTCCAGGAGTTGTTGACCGAGTACAAGGTGCCGGCGCAGCGCCTCACCCTGGAGATCACCGAGTCGGGGGTGCTGGACGGCACGGACCGGCCCATCCCCACCCTGCAACGGCTGCGGGATCTCGGCGTACGACTGTCGGTGGACGACTTCGGCACTGGTGACTCGTCTCTGGCGCACCTGCGCCGGCTGCCGGTGCACGAGGTGAAGGTGGACCGCTCCTTCGTGCAGGGCATGGCGACCGACCCGGGGGACCTGGCGATCGTCAACGCGGTCGTCACCCTCTCCCAGCAGTTCGGCCTGACGGTGGTGGCCGAGGGGGTGGAGAGCGAGCTGACCCTGGAGCTTCTCCAGGACATCGGCTGCGAGATCGGGCAGGGCTTCCTGTTCAGCCGGCCGCTGCCGTACGAGCGTTTGGCTGCCTGGTTCGGTGCCCAGGTCGAGCCGGAGACGGTCGCCAACGGGGAGCTTCCGCGCCTGCGTGTCGTGCCCTGAGCAGGGCGCCGACGATCACCGGGGATCCGATTTCACCTGTCGAGCCGGGCCGTGTACTCTTACTCCTGCGCGCCCCACGGGGAGATCGCGCAGGCCCCCTTAGCTCAGTCGGCAGAGCGTCTCCATGGTAAGGAGAAGGTCTACGGTTCGATTCCGTAAGGGGGCTCGAGGGTTCAGCTGGACCCATCGCAGCGGTGTAGCTCAGATGGTAGAGCAAGCGGCTCATAATCGCTGTGTCGCCGGTTCAAGTCCGGCCACCGCTACTCTCGTCTTCCGGGCTCGTTGCCGGTGGTCGTAAGAATGGGCGCTTCCGGCGCCCACTTTGCATGTCCGCGCTGTCAGCGTCTAGGCTGGCGCGTCGTAGTTGTTTCCGTTAGCGAGGAAGGCACTCCGCCGTGGCGAAGGCTACCGATGTCCGGCCGAAGATCACTTTGGCGTGTGTGGAGTGCAAGGAGCGCAACTACATCACGCGCAAGAACCGGCGCAACGACCCCGACCGCATTGAGCTGAAGAAGTTCTGCCCGCGCGACGGTCGGCACACGGTCCACCGCGAGACCCGCTGACTGCTGGCCGGCCTCAGGGCCGGCCGTTGTCGAAGCTTTCCGATCGCCGATCTGACCGGTTTGGTGCGGCTCCGCCGCCGCCTACCGATCAGGTCGGCGATTGGGCTTTCCGTGTAGGTTCGCGGCATGCCTCTGGACCCTTCCTTCGTCGGCCGGACGTATCCGCCGACCGCCCCCTACCAGGTGGGCCGAGAAAAGATCCGCGAGTTCGCCAGCGCCATCGGCGCCACCGATCCGGCCCACCACGACCCGGAGGCCGCGCGGGCGCTGGGCCACCCCGACGTGGTGGCCCCGCCGACCTTCCCGGTGATCGTGACGATGGCCGCGAGCAGCCAGATCATCGAGGACCCGGCCCTGGGTGTCGACTACAGCCGCCTGGTGCACGGTGACCAGCGGTTCGCGTACACCCGGCCGGTGGTTGCCGGCGACGAGCTGGTCTGCACCAACACCATCGAGGACGTCAGCACCAGGGGTGGGCACGGCTTCCTGACGACGCGCACCGACGTGAGCACCGCTGGCGGGGAACCCGTGGTGGCGGTCTGGGCCAGGTATGTCATTCGCGGGGAGGCGTGAGATGGAGTTGCCAGCACAGACGTTTCAGGTGACCCGCGCGGACCTGGTCCGCTACGCCGGCGCCTCGGGTGACTTCAACCCGATCCACTGGAGCGACCGGGTCGCCACCACTGTGGGTCTGCCCGGGGTGATCGCCCACGGCATGTTCACCATGGCCCTGGTCGGGCGGGCGGTCACCGTGTGGGCCGGATCGCCGGACGCGGTGGTCGAGTACGGCGTGCGTTTCACCCGGCCGGTGGTGGTCCCCGACGATGACCAGGGGACCGAGATCGAGGTGACCGCGCGGGTCCGCGAGGTGACCGAGGACGGTCTCACCCGGCTCGAGGTGACCGCCACCTGCCTGGGTGAGAAGGTGCTGTCGCAGGCGCGGGCAACCATCCGGACGGCAGGCTGAACCGAGCCCGCCACGCGTGGCGGAGAGACCGGTTGGGAAAGTCGGGCGGCTACCCGTACACTGGTCCGCCGTGGGGCAAGTGACCCCTGCTCGGTCGTCTGTGGCCGCGTGGGGCGAGTGTTGCCACATAGGGGTGTAGCTCAATTGGCAGAGCAGCGGTCTCCAAAACCGCAGGCTGCAGGTTCAAGTCCTGTCACCCCTGCGCCTCAGGCCTGACCGTTCCCGTGGGCCGCGCCGCCACCTGGCGGCGTCCGGCCCGTGGTGGTGGCATCGGCGGGGTGGCTCCGAGGCAATCGGGGCCCTCCGGGTGATCCACCGGCCGCGGCCCGTCGCGGGACGGTTGGGTCCGGCCGGCGTGACCAGCGCCGCGTGCGCCACTCGGCGTACGACCCCAGATTCCGCGACGGAGGGCGAAGTGGCCGACAACAAGCGGCGCGACGACGACGGCGACGATCGTCTGGACGACGAGGTCGTCGACGACGTGGCCGACGACGACGCCTCCGGCGCGGACGAGCCGGTTTCCCGGGGAGGCACCGCCACGCGGTCCCGTGCCCGGGCGGAGTCGGCGGACAGCCGGCCGACCACGCGGTCGGAAACGGGTCGGGTGGGCGTCTTCGGCCGCATCGCCCGGTTCTTCCGCGAGGTCGTAGCTGAACTGCGTAAGGTCATCTGGCCGACCCGCAAGGAGTTGCTGACCTACACCGCCGTGGTGGTGGCGTTCGTCGCGGTGATGCTGACGATCGTGGGTGTGCTGGACTTCGGCTTCGCCAAGGTCGTGTTGTTTGTCTTTGGCAACTCGGACTGACCGGCTGCCTCCAGCCATAGTGACGGAAGTGAGCGAGCGTGCCTGAGTACGACGAGACCGCCGGACCGGTGGACGAGCAGTCCACGGTCGCGACGGCGGCTGGTGACGAGTCGGTCGAGGCCGCCAGCGAGCCGGAGTTCCCTACGACCGAGCCCGCACCGGACGAGGACTACGACCCTGTCGCGGAGCTGAGGCAGAAGCTTCGCTACGCGCCGGGTGACTGGTACGTGGTGCACTCGTACGCCGGCTACGAGAACAAGGTCAAGACCAACCTCGAGACCCGGATCACGAGCCTCGACATGGAGGACTTCATCTACCAGGTCGAGGTGCCGACCCGGGAAGAGGTCGAGGTCAAGAACGGTAAGCGTTCGCAGATCCAGGCCAAGGTCTTCCCGGGTTACATCCTGGTCCGGATGGAGCTGACCGCCGAGTCGTACTCCTGCGTCCGGAACACCCCCGGTGTGACCGGCTTCGTCGGCGCGACCGACCGGGCCGACCGGCCGGCTCCGCTCTCGCTCGACGAGGTGCTGAAGTGGCTGGCGCCGGCTGTCGAGACCGAGCAGAAGAAGGCGAAGCCGGAGATCAAGGTCCTCGACTTCGAGGTGGGCGACTCCGTCACCGTCACCGACGGCGCGTTCGCGTCGCTGCCGGCCACGATCAGCGAGATCAACGCCGACCAGCAGAAGCTCAAGGTGCTGGTGTCGATCTTCGGTCGTGAGACTCCGGTGGAGCTCAACTTCAACCAGGTCGCCAAGATCTGATTGGTCGTCGGCGGCGGCCGCCGGTGCCGAGCACGTCGTCGCAGCGCAGGGCGAACTCGTGACTGCCGAACCGGCGACCTGACTCGACCGCCGCGACCGTCTCCCGGCTG
>NZ_JBEZEX010000002.1:0-38171 GCF_040649115.1 Micromonospora sp. NPDC049049
GGCGTGGCGGGCGAGGTCGCAGGTCACGTGGATGATGATCCGCTGTAGCGTCACGTCCTGCCGACCTGGCTACGGCCCGAGACCGGGCCGGCCGTCGGCGGGTCACAGCCCTTCGGCGACCGCTGCGGCGATCTTCAGCCAGGCGTCCCGGGTGGCCGAGGAGAGCCCGCCGTACCGGATCGGCTCGCCGCTGTCGATGAGCCGCTCGTACGGGGCCAGCAGCACCGCCCGGGTGCGGGCCGCGAAGTGCTCCTGGATGGCCGGCAGGTCGATCTCCTTGCGGGACGGTGGCATCGACACCACCGTCACGGCCTGGCGCACCAGCCGTTGCCGGCCGCTCTGCTCCAGGTGGTCGAGCATCCGGGCGGCGGTCTCGGCGGAGTCGTTACGGGCCGACATGGTGACCACCAACTGGTCGGTGGCGTCCATCGACGCCTGCCAGTTCTGCGCCCGGACGTTGTTCCCGGTGTCCACGAAGATCAACTTGTAGAACCGGCTGACCACCTCTCGAATCTCGGCGAACGCGGCAGCCGTCAACATCTCGCCGCCGGTGGCCGACTCGTCCGAGGCCAGGACGTCGAACATCCCCTCGCCCTGCGAGCGGACGTACTGCGACAGGTCCCCGACCCGCCCGTGCGCACCCTGGAACTGCCCGAGGTCACGCAGCATGTCCCGCACCGTGCGGGAGTGGAAGTCCTGTTGGGCGCGCATCCCGAGCGTGCCCTGGGTCTCGTTGTTGTCCCAGGCCAGCACGTAGCCGCCGCGCTTCTGACCGAACGTCATCGCGAGCAGCAGGATGGCCACCGTCTTACCGGCGCCGCCCTTCGGGTTGACGACGGTCACCTGCCGCAGACCGCCGAAGTTGCGGCGCACCATCTCGATGTCCCGCTTGAGCTCCTGCTCGTGCCGCCCCGGAGAGAGCCGGAGCAGGCCCATCTTGTTGACCACCGCGCGTACACCCATGGTCGCCACCGGATCGGCGGGTCGAACCTGGCGGCGTCGGGCGAAATCCTCGGCGGTCGGTGCGGCTGTGGTGTCCGGTGTCCAGCTCGCGTCCGGGTACGCGGTCGCGTCCGGATACGCGGGGGCCGGGACACGGGTCACCCCGTCGGCCTCCTGGTACGGCTGCCCGGGCGTGCCGCCAGGCGAGCCCTGCTGCCAGGGCGGTGGGTGCCAGCCCGGCGAGGGTGGGAACGGCCCGGGCGGTGGGGTCGCCGGCCCAGCCTGCCCAGGAGCGTGCTGCGGTGCGGCAAGGCCGTGCGGTGGGTTGCTGAACTGCGTCACGTCGGGCGGTGGCGGAATCTGCGCCGGGCCGACCTGGCCGGGGATGAACGGCTGCCCTGGGTGTGCCTGCGCGGGACCGGCGTGCGGAACGACCGGAGGCGGAGGCGGAACCGGAGGTGTCGCGCCGGCCTCGTCCGGGGCGGGCGCGGTTGTTCCAGCCGGGCGTTGCGGCGGGTACGCCCACGGCGACTCGGCAATCGGCCGCACCGGCCCGTCAGGGGACCCGTCCGCACCGGCCCCGCCGGCCTGTTGCGCCGGGCCGGGCTGTGGCGCCGGCCCACCAGCCTGCGGCGCGGCCCCGTCGGGCTGCGGTGTCGGCCCGGCAGTCTGTGGTGCCGGCCCGCCAGCCTGGGGCATGGGCACACCAGGCTGTGGTGCCGACCTGGCCGCCGCGAAGGCTGCGGCCGAGGGGTCTGCCGGCGCGGGGCCGGCGGCCGTCGGGCTGTCGGCGGCACGCGGGCTGTCGGTGGCGTTCGGGCTGGCAGCGGACGCGGTGGCCGCCGGAATGGGCGAGCCGGTGGCGGCGGCCGAGGTGGAGCGGTCGGCGGGTGCCGATGCGGCGGGGCGGTCGGCGGCGGCGGTCGGGTTATCCAGGGTGAACGGCAGGTTCAGGTCGACGCCGCCCGGGGTGACCGGCACGGCGGTGGTGCTCGGTGTCGCGGCGGCAGCCGGGACGCCGGGGCCGGCTGGCCCGCCGTTGCCCCCGGGGCCGGTTGTCGGCGGCGTCGGCCGGGCAGCGGTCGCTGGCGGAGCGGCCGGGTCTGCCTGTGGTGGCGCAGCGGCCGGGTCCGTCGGCGGCGGCCAACTTGGCTGCGCCGGCGCCCAACCAGACCCGACACCGGACGGGCCGCTGGCCCCCCACCCCCCAGGCGCCGGTACGGCGCCGGAGAGCGACGGGTAGTCCGACGGCGAGGGCGGCGACTGGGTCGCAGCGCCGGGCTGGCCGGGAACCGGCGGTCGCCCGATCGGCGGCGCGGCCACCGGTGGCGTGACCGGATGTGTGACCGGCGACGGCCCACCCCGCTGCTCGGCGACAGCAGCCCACGGCGGCACCGCGCCCCGGTCGCCCGGATCTGGCGGCCAGAGTGGTTCGACGTCCCGCTCCGGCACCGGCTGCTGGCCGGGCACCTGCGCCCGGTCGGCGTTCTCGTCCATTACGGCCCTCCCCAGTCCTCCTGCGAGGATAGGCCCAATCGCCCAACAGGGCCGATCGGCTCAGGCAGGTCGGGCGGTCGGGGCCGAGGTCAGATCGACCAGACCGCCCAGGCGCCCGGCTCGACCCACCAGGAACGCTTACGGGTCAGCTCGCTCTCGACGCCATCGTCGAGGTACGGCACCCTGCCCTCCCTGGGCAGCACCGACACCGCCCGCCCACGGGCCCGCCGAACTTCGAGGCGTACCCGCTTGCGCCCCCACGCCGAGCGGACGACCACCGGCACGGCCACCGCGACCTCGACCTGGCCGTCGGCCGGGTCCGGTGCGGTCAGCAGCGTCACGTCGTTGAGCGTCGCGTACCCGCCGGCGTTCCCCACCGCGCAGGCCAGCAGCGGTTCCGAACCGTCGGTGAGGATGGTGTCGTCGACCTCCACCCGGGCGCGCCAGTGCAGCGGCCGGCCGGCGTCGTCGGCTGCGCCGAGGAGCGCGCCGTCCAGGGTCACCGAGCCACCGTCGTTGCGGAGCAGATCCAACCGGCGCGGCGTGCCGTCCAGCACCGCAGCGGCCACCGCCGCCGGGTCACGGGGCAGCCCGAGCTGCGCGGCCAGGTCCCGGTGGGTGCCGCCACGGGCCGGGTCGAGCGGGAGTACGGCCACCGGCGGCAGGTCGGGCAGGGTCCGGTTGCCGGGCAGGTCCGCCGGGCGCTTGCTCGGCGCCGGGGCGTACCGCTTGACCAGCCGGCGCAGCACGGCGCGCAACTGCCCGTCGCTCGCCGTGGCGATGACCAGCCGGGTCTTGCTGTCCGGGTCCGGCCAGGTGAGGCCGTCCGGGCGGGCTGGGCCGTCGAACCGGGCCAGCACCGCGTCGATCTCGGCGTCGGAGCGGGCGGTGACCGTCTCCACCCGGGCGCCCCGGGCGTTCAGCGCGTCGGCGCACGCCAGCACGGGCACCCGCGGCCGCTCCGTCGCGCACTGCCCGGTGTCGGTCTGGCCGCTGCCGGCCTGGTCGGCGTTCACCTGCCCGGTGTCGGTCTGGCCGCTGCCGGTGGCGGCCTGGCTCGTCGGGCCGGTGTCGGCCCCGGTCGCGCCGCCGCAGCAGGCCCCGCCGCTGCCGCAGCCCCCGGGAGCGTCCCGCTCCGAACCAAGGGTGAGCAGCACCACGTCGTACACGGAAGGAGCCTCCTGCTGCCTCTCGACGCGACCCCTGCCGGCCACGCCGTCACTACTTGTTAACCTGACACCCCGGGCTCGCCGAGCGGTCGCCACCTGGCACCCGAGCCTTCTGGAGGCGGAAAAGATGCCAGCGATCGTGCTCATCGGCGCTCAGTGGGGCGACGAGGGCAAGGGCAAGGTTACCGACCTGCTGGGTGAGCGGGTCGACTACGTCGTGCGCTACTCCGGCGGCAACAACGCCGGGCACACGGTGATCACCCCGGACGGCCAGAAGTACGCGCTGCACCTGATGCCGTCCGGCGCGCTCTCACCGAACGCGATGATCGTCATCGGCAACGGTGTGGTGGTCGACCCGAAGGTGCTGCTCGCCGAGATCGACGGCCTGGCGGAGCGCGGCGTCGACGTGTCCCGCCTGCGGATCTCCGGTGACGCTCACCTGATCATGCCGCACCACCGGGCGCTGGACCGGGTCATCGAGCGCTACCTCGGCTCGTCCCGGATCGGCACCACCGGCCGCGGCATCGGCCCGGCGTACGGCGACAAGGTCGCCCGGATCGGCATCCGCCTCCAGGACCTGCTCGACCCGGGCATCCTGCGCAAGAAACTGGAACTCGCGCTGCGCGAGAAGAACCAGATCCTCTTCAAGGTCTACAACCGCAAGGCGATCGACGTCGACGCGACAGTCGAGGAGTACCTGGCGTACGCGGAGCGGCTCAAGCCGTACATCGCGGAGACCCGGGCGATGCTCTGGGACGCCCTGGACCGGGGCGAGACGGTGCTGCTGGAAGGCGCCCAGGCCACCATGCTCGACATGGACCACGGCACCTACCCCTTCGTGACCTCGTCCAACCCGACCGCCGGTGGCGCCTGCGTGGGCGCGGGCATCCCGCCGACCGCGATCAACAAGGTCATCGCGGTGAGCAAGGCGTACACCACCCGGGTGGGTGCCGGGCCGTTCCCGACCGAGCTGTTCGACGCCAACGGCGACCACCTGCGCAAGATCGGCGCTGAGTACGGCACCACCACCGGGCGGGAGCGCCGGTGCGGCTGGTTCGACGCGGTCGTCGCCCGGTACGCCTGCCGCCTCAACGGCGTCACCGACCTGGTCATCACCAAGCTGGACGTGCTCACCGGCCTGCCCAAGGTGCCGATCTGCGTCGGCTACGAGATCAATGGCGTCCGGGTCGACGACATGCCGATGAGCCAGACGGACTTCCACCACGCAAAGCCCGTCTTCGAGGAACTCGATGGCTGGTGGGAGGACATCACCAAGGCACGCACCATCGACGACCTCCCGGAGAACGCCCGCCGCTACATCGCGAGGGTCGAAGAACTCTGCAACACGAGGGTGAGCGTCGTAGGCGTAGGCCCAGGCCGAGAAGAAAACGTGGTCCTCCACCCCCTCCTCCCCTAACCCCACCCTCACCTTCGTGTTGATCATGAAGTTATTGCCATCGCCGTCGGCGTGTCGAGGCAATAACTTCATGATCAACCAGTTCTGAGAGCCTGGTTATCCACAGGGGTGGAGGGGTTGTCCACAGGGGGATGTTTCGGGTTTCGGGTTGGGCCAGGGTGGCCGGGTGGATGCCTTGGATGTGGTGCGGCAGGTTGCGGCCGTGCGGGACGGAGTTGTAACGCTCAGGCAGGCACGTGCGGCTGGCCTGACGACGCATGAGGTGCAGCGGCTTTGTCGGGCTGGACGCTGGCGGGTCGTGGCGCGTGGCGCCTACCTGGTGGACGCTGACCGGTACGACGGCGTTCCTCGAGCGGCGCGGATCAGAGCTGCGATGGCCTCCTTCGGGCCAGCCGCAGCCGCTGTGCTCGCAACGGCTGCGGAGCTGCACGGGCTGGCCGGTCTGCGGGCCACCGACGTGATCGACCTGTCGGTGCCAGGCCCGATCGCCAGGCCGGCCCGGCTTGCCCACCCGGAGGTGGTGGTCCATCAGTTGGTCATTCAGCCCGACCAACTTGTCCGGGTGAACGGAATCACCGCCACGGAACCGCTGCGGACCCTTGCCGACGTGAGCCTTCGGGTTGATCGTCTTTCGGCGGTGAGTGTGCTGGATTCGGCACTGAATCGTCGGCTCGTAACCACCGATGATCTGCTCGCCATTCCGCGCCTCGTTCGAGGACGACGCGGTGCGGTCGTGGCGCGTGGCTACCTCAGCGAGGTCGATGGGCGTGCGCAGTCCCCGTTGGAGACGCGGACCCGGCTGCGCTGCGTGGACGGGAAAGTGCCACCGGACGCACTGCAACTTGAGGTACGCGATGAGGACGGCTACCTGTTGGGGATCGGGGATCTCGGCTGGCGTGGCCCTCGCGTCATCGCCGAGGCCGACGGCCGCGGTCCTCACGGTGCCCCGGAGGCCGTCTACGCCGATCGCCGTCGCCAGAACCGTCTCGTCAACGCCGGCTGGACCGTCCTCCGATTCACCTGGCAGGACACCCTCCACCCCACCTACATCCCGCACACGGTCCGCCAGGCAATCGCCGCTGCCCGACACCGTCGATCATGAAGTTGTTGCCACGACACGCCGCGGTGGAGGGCAATAACTTCATGATCAACGGTGGGGTAAGGGGGGACAGTAGGATCTCGGGCGTGCGGGTTCTCTTGGTGGGTGGTGGCGGGCGCGAGCACGCGCTTGCGCTCGGGTTGGTGGCGGATCCGCAGGTTTCTGCGGTTGTCGCGGCGCCGGGTAATCCGGGGATCGCGGGCGTGGCTGAGCTGCGAGCGGTCACTGCGACAGATCCGGCCGCGGTGGCGGCGTTGGCCGTGGATGTTGCGGCTGACCTGGTGGTGGTCGGGCCCGAGGCTCCGCTGGTCGCCGGGGTCGCCGATGCGGTACGCGCCAAGGGCATCGCCGTGTTCGGTCCATCCGGTGCGGCCGCGCAACTGGAGGGCTCCAAGGCGTTCGCCAAGGACGTGATGACCGCCGCCGGCGTGCCGACCGCCCGCGCGTACGTCTGCGCGGACGAGGAGAGCACCGCCCGGGCGCTTGACGAGTTCGGCGCGCCGTACGTGGTGAAGGACGACGGGCTGGCCGCCGGCAAGGGCGTGGTGGTGACCGACGACCGGGCCGCCGCGTTGGCGCACGCCAACGAATGCGGACGTGTCGTGGTCGAGGAGTTCCTCGACGGCCCGGAGGTCAGCCTCTTCGTGGTCACCGACGGCGAGGCGGCGCTGCCGTTGGTGCCGGCACAGGACTTCAAGCGGCTCGGCGACGGCGACACCGGGCCGAACACCGGTGGCATGGGGGCGTACGCGCCGCTGGCCTGGGCGCCGTCCGGTCTGGTCGACGACGTGATGCGCGATGTGGTCCACCCGACGCTCGCGGAGATGCGTCGCCGGGGCACCCCGTTCTCCGGCCTGCTGTACGTCGGGCTCGCGATCACCGCCGCCGGCCCTCGGGTGATCGAGTTCAATGCGCGCTTCGGCGACCCGGAGACCCAGGTGGTGCTCGCGCTGCTGGAGACTCCGCTGGGCGGGCTGCTGCACGCGGCGGCCACCGGCTCGTTGGCTGAGCACCCGCCGCTGCGGTGGCGGGACGGCAGCGCCGTGACGGTGGTGCTCGCCTCGGCGGGTTATCCGGCAGCGCCGCGTACCGGCGACGTGATCACCGGTGCGGACCGACCGGGCATCATCCACGCGGGCACCGCCCGCCGGGCCAGCGACGGCGCGTTGCTCTCCGCCGGCGGCCGGGTCCTCTGCGGTACGGCCACCGGCGCCGATCTGGCAGCCGCGCGGGACGCCGCGTACGCGCTGGTGGACGGCGTGGAGCTGGCCGGGTCGCAGCACCGCACCGACATCGCCACCGCCGCGATCGAGGATCGGATCACGATTCCCGGCTGAACTCGGGCAACCCCCGGCAGTGACATCCAGGCAACCGTCGGCAGCGCCGCCGTCAGCCGTAGTAGCGGCGCAGCTCTCGGGTGAGCACCTTGCCGGTGGCGTTGCGGGGTAGGTACTTCACGAGGATCACGTCCCGGGGGACGCTGAACCGGGCGAGGAAGTGCCGGACGTACTCGCGGACCGCCTCGGGGTCGAGGGTCTCGCCGGGGTGCAGGGCGAGGAACGCGGAGAGGCGCTGGCCGTACTCGGGGTCGGGCACGCCGATCACTGCCGCCTCGCGGACCTGTGGCAGTTGCGCGAGCAGGTCCTCCACCTCGGACGGGAAGACGTTCTCGCCGCCAGAGACGATCATGTCGTCGGCCCGGCCGTCGACGAAGAGCAGCCCGTCGGCGTTGAGCCGGCCGAGGTCGCCGGTGTCGAGCAGCCCGTCGTGGGTTTCCCGGCTGGCACCTGAGGTGTAGCCCTCGAAGAGCATCTCGTTGCCGACGAAGATCCGCCCGACCCGTCCGTCCGGTACGGGTTGGCCGTCGTCGTCGAGCAGTTCCAGTCGGGTGCCGTGCGGGGGACGACCAGCGGTGGTGGGTGCCTGACGCAGGTCCTGCGGGCCGGCGATGGAGGCCCAGGAGACCTCGGTGGACCCGTAGAGGTTGTAGAGGACGTCTCCGTAGACGTCCATGAACTTCGGGGCCAGTCCGCCGGGCAGGGCGGAGCCGCTGACTGCGACGACAGTGAGCTGGGGGCGCGGGTCCGGCGGGGGCACCTCCAGCAGCCGTTGCACCATCACCGGTACGGCGAAGAGCGCGTCGCAGCGGTGCGTGGTCAGGGCGGCGAGCGTGGCGGACGGGTCGAAGCGGCGGTGCAGCACGATGGTGGCCCGTAGTGCCAGGCAGACCTGGAGGGCGGCGAATCCCCAGGTGTGGAAGATCGGTGCGGCGATCATCACCCGGTTCCGGGCGTGCAGGGGGATGCGGTCGATGATGGACACCAGTGGGCCGAAGCCGCTGGGTGTCGGCCGCCGGGCGCCCTTGGGTGTGCCGGTGGTGCCGGAGGTGAGGACGATGATCCGGCCGTCGCGCTCGGGTGGTTGCAGGTCACCGGGCAGTGCCCCGGCCACGAGTTCCTCGCGGGCGCGTTCGTCTAGCCGGTGCAGCTCGGCGGGGAGGCCGAGGACCCGATCGGCGAACTCGTCGTCGTGCACGAGGAGCCGCAGTCGCTGCTCCTCGGCGACGGTGCCCAGCTGGGCGGCGCTGAGCCCGGTGTTGACCAGTACCGCGTCGACGCCGAGCAGGGTGGCGGCGACGATCGTCTCGATCAGTCCGCTGTGGTTGCGGCAGAGCACGCCGATCCGGTCGCCGGCCTGTACGCCGAGCCCGGCCCGCATCGAGCGGGCCATCCGTTCGGCCCGGTCGAGCAGGTCGTGGTAGGTCAGCTCGACGCCGTCCTCGTCGATGACGGCGGGCCGGCCCGGGTCCCGGGCGGCTGCCTGGCGTAGCTCGCCTGCCAGGCTCCACCCCCACGTGCGCAACGCGTTGAGCTGCGACGCGACCCGGATCGGGCTGCCGGGGGTGAGCAGCCCGCGACGGGTCAGCGTGGTGACGACGAACGGCAGGTCCATGCCGCAGACCTCCTCGGGGTGGTGCGCGGACGGGCGTCGGCCCGCCCCTCCATCAGGGCTTCTTTCCTTGATCATGCACTGGGCGCGGCTGAAGGCCCAGTTCGCGTCGGCGTGGGGTGACAAAGACGGCACAGATCGTGGAGTCCGGGCCGCCGTCGGCCCGCCCCTCGAGGAAGGGCTGGGCCGACGGCGGTCAGCGGATCTGCATCCCGGAGATCGCCCGGGAGATGACCAGTCGTTGGATTTCCGAGGTGCCCTCGAAGATGGTGTAGATCTTGGCGTCCCGGTACCAGCGCTCGACCGGGTGGTCACGCAGGAAGCCGGCTCCGCCGAGTAGTTGCACTGCCTTCTCGGTGACCGACACGGCCACCTCGCCGGCCTTGAGCTTGGACATCGATCCTTCGCCCGCTGTGAACGGGCGGTTGTTGCGGCCCATCCACGAGGCCCGCCAGACCAGCAGCCGCGCGGCGTCGATCTCCATCCGCATGTCGGCCAACGCGAACGCGACCGCCTGGTTCTCGATGATCGGGCGCCCGAACTGGACGCGGTCCTTCGCGTAGTCGAGGGAGTATTCGTAGGCGGCCCGGGCCACGCCGAGCGCCTGGGCGCCGACTGTGGGTCGGGACAGCTCGAACGTGCGCATCGCTGCCTGCCCGGTGGACCGCTGACCGGAGCGGGCACGGTCGAGGCGTTGCAGCAGGGCGTCTCGTCCGCCGAGGAGACAGCGGCCGGGTACGCGTACCCCGTCGAGGAAGACGTCGGCGGTGTGTGACGCGCGGAGGCCGAGTTTGCGCAGCTTGCGGGTGGCGGCCAGGCCGGGGGTGCCGGGCGGTACGACGAACGCCGCCTGACCCCGGGAGCCGAGCGCGGGGTCGACGGAGGCGGTGACCACGTGCACTCCGGCGATGCCGCCGTTCGTGGCGTACGCCTTCTGGCCGGTGAGCACCCACTCGTCGGTGGCCTCGTCGTAGACGGCCCGGGTGCGCATCGCGCCGACGTCGGAGCCGGCTTCCGGCTCGCTGGTGCAGAAGGCGGCGACGGTCGGCGAGTCGACGTCGCCGAAGCACTGCGGCACCCACTCGACCATCTGGTCCGGGGTGCCGGCGCCGTAGATGGCGGCGACGGCGAGCGAGGTGCCGAAGATGCTCATACCGATGCCGGCGTCACCCCAGAAGAGTTCCTCGCTGGCGATCGGAAGGGAGAGCCCGGTCGGGTCGGCCCAGCAGGTGGCGAGGAACTCGAAGCCGTAGAGGCCGACCTTGGCGGCTTCCTGGATCACCGGCCACGGGGTGTCCTCGCGTTCGTCCCACTCGGCGGCGGCCGGGCGCACGACCTCGGCGGCGAAGCCGTGCACCCAGTCGCGTAGATCCCGCTGTTCCTCGTTCAGGTCGAGCGAGAACTCAGCCATGTCAGGCCTTGGGGATGTCGAACAGGTTGGCGATGTTGGCGGCGAGGCCGAGGTCGCCCTTCGCCTTCAACTTGCCGGTCATGAACATCATCACCGGGTTGGCACCACCGGAGACGATCTTCAGGAACTCGACCGGGCCCATGGTGAGGCTGAGCTTCGGGTCGTGCTGCGGGGTCGAGTTCACGACGCAGGTGCCGTCGGCGATGACCACCTCGTAGGTGTCGCTGCCGCCGTCGGGGCGACCGGTGATGATCCAGTGGATGACCGCGTTGGTGGAGCCGGCCCGGTCCGCGCGGAACAGCGACGGCATCCGGCCGAACACCTCGCCCAGGACCTTGTCGCGCATGTCGCCGGACATCACCTGGGCGATCTTGTCGTCCGGGGTGGACTTGACCAGCTGGGCGAACTCCTTGGGGCCCACGTTGGCGAAGGTGGCCGGGTCGAAGTCAGTCATCAGGTGCGCCTTCCGGAAGATTGGCTACTCGCGCGTAACCCTACGCACGAGTAGGTATGCTCGCAAGGTGTCCAGCGTCCCCGCCTTCAAGCGCCTGCCTCGCGCCGTCCGCGAGCAGCAGATGCTCGACGCGGCCGTCAAGGTCTTCTCCCGACGTGGCTTCCACGCCGCCAGCATGGACGAGATCGCCGAGGACGCCGGCATCTCCAAACCCATGGTGTACGCGTACCTCGGCACCAAGGAGGAGCTCTTCGTCGCCTGCCTGCACCGGGAAGGCACCCGGATGATGCAGGCCATCGCCGGGGCGGCGGCCCCCGACCTGCCGGCCGACGAGCGGCTCTGGCGCGGGCTGAGGGCGTTCTTCGGCTTCGTCGGCGCGTACCGGGACGGCTGGGCGGTGCTCTACCGGCAGGCCCGGGGCGAACAGCCGTTCGCCGGCGAGTTGGCCACCATGCGGGCCCGGCTGGTCGAGGTGGTCGCCGGAATGCTCGACCACGCGCTGCGCGCCGAGGGCCGCGAGATCGCCGCCATCGACCTGGAGGTCGTCGCGTACGCCCTGGTCGGCGCGACCGAGTCGTTGGCCGACTGGCTCGCGGACCACCCGGACGCCGACCCGGAGAAGACGGCCACCCGGATGATGAACGTGGCCTGGCTCGGCGCCGCCCAACTGCTGCACGGCGTCACCTGGCGTCCGCCGGCCGTCTGACGGCCCCGGCGGGAAGAGCGTCGGTGCCCGGCTCGCCGGCCCGCGCCGTACGGCGGCGGTTGCGGAGCCAACGGACCACCTCGACGACCACCGTCACCGTCAGGGCGAGGCCCAGACCGAGCAGGAGACCACGCAGCGGGTCCTGCTCGAAGGCGAGCCCTCCGACGTATCCGACCAGCGCGGAGTAGAGCCCCCACGAGCTGGCGGCCAGCGCGTCGAAGGCCAGGAACCGTCGCCGGGGATAGCGCACCGCACCCATGGTGAGGGTGACAGCGGTCCGGCCGCCCGGGATGTAGCGGGCCACGGTGAGGATCAAGCCGCCCCGGGTGGCGATCCCCCGACGGGCCCGGTCGATGGTGGCCCGGCGTCGGCCGTCGGGCGGCAGCCGGTCGAGCAGCCGGGTGCCGCCACCCCGCCCGATGGCGTACGAGACGTGGTCCCCGACCAGCGCCCCGGCTGCGGCCACCAGGATCACCGCCGGCAGGTACGGCGCTCCGGAGGCCGCGAACACCCCTGCGGTGATCACCGCCGTCTCGCTCGGCACCACCGGGAAGAAGCCGTCGAGCACCGCGATCGCGAAGATCGCCAGGTACACCCAGGGCGAGGACATCGTGTCGTGCAGCAGGTCGAGCAGATTCATGATCCTGATGCTGGTCGGGGCGGCGGCTCCCGACATCGGCCAGTGGTCAGGTGGGCGGCACTACTTAGGTAGCGGCCGGCCCGGACTGTGCATCGGGGTCA
Source organism: Micromonospora sp. NPDC049049 (assembly GCF_040649115.1). NCBI lineage: Bacteria > Bacillati > Actinomycetota > Actinomycetes > Micromonosporales > Micromonosporaceae > Micromonospora > Micromonospora sp. NPDC049049. Next base: position 12,386 of record NZ_JBEZEX010000002.1, read on the forward strand.
TCCCCACCTCACCCGGGTACGACGCTGCGGGGCGGCCGGATGCGTCGGCTGGGCCCTAGGCTCGCTGCGTGGCCTCCAGCGCCGTCGCCCTCCGGCGGGTCGTCCATCGGTACGCCCCGCCGCTGCTCGCCGTCCTGGTCGCCGCAGCCGTGTGGGCCAGCGCGACCGGTGACATCGGGGTCCGCTCGCCGCTGCCGAGCCTGGTCGTGCTGCTGATCGCACTGGGCTCGGCGTGGGCCGCCGGCACGGTCCGGACCCGCCGCTGGCCGTTGTTCCTGGCCGCGGCGGTCGGCTGGTTGGTGCTCGCCGCGGCGGCGGCCGGGGTGCTGGCCTCGTACCAGGCGGGTCTGCGGTTGCGAGGTCGCCAACTCGCCGGGTACCTCGCCGGTGCGGCGGGGGTGCTGACCGGCGGGGTGCTGGTCGGGCTGGCGGTGGGTGGCGTACGCCGGATCACCACCGCCAGCACCGGCAACGTGCTGCTGCTCGCCGCCGGCCTGGTGGGGCTTCCGTTGATCTTCGGTCTCTGGGTGCGGGCCCGTCAGGACACGCTCGCCGCTCTGCGGGACCGGGCCGAGCGGCTGGAACGCGAGCAGGAGGCCCGCGCCGACCGGGTCCGTGCCGAGGAGCGGACCCGGATCGCCCGGGAGATGCACGACGTGGTGGCACACCGGGTCTCGTTGATGGTGGTGCACGCGGGGGCGCTGGAGGTGACCGCCGCGGACCCGGCCACCGTCGAGGCCGCCGCGCTGATCCGGACGACCGGCCGGCAGGCGCTCACCGACCTGCGCGAGGTGCTCGGTGTGCTGCGCCAGGCCGACCCGGCCGTGACACCGGAGCGGGGGCTCGACACGTTGGACGAGTTGATCGGGGAGTCCCGTGCCGCCGGGCTGCGGGTGTCCCGGCAGGACGAGGGCGTGCCGACTGCACTTCCGGCGACGCTGGGGCGTACCGCGTACCGGGTGGTCCGTGAGGCGCTGACCAACGTTCGCAAGCACGCGGCCGACGCCGAGACGACCGTCTGCCTGCGCTACCTGCCCGACGGGCTGGAGGTGCTGGTCCGAAACGGCCCGTCCGAGAGCGGGTCGGCGTTGCCGGGTGCCGGGCAGGGGCTGCTCGGGCTGCGCGAGCGGGTGGAGCTGCTCGGCGGCCGGTTGGAGGCAGCTCCCGTGGACGGCGGCTTCCTGGTCCGGGCCCTGATCCCGCTGGTGGGTGCGGCGTGATCCGGGTCGTGGTGGTCGACGACGAGCAGTTGGTTCGGGCCGGGCTGCGGCTGATCCTTGAGGCGGCCGAGGACATCACTGTCGTCGGTGAGGCAGCGGACGGCGCCGGCGCGCTGGAGCAGGCCCAGCGGTTACGCCCCGACGTGGTGCTGCTCGACGTGCGGATGCCGGGCGTCGACGGGCTGACCGTGGCGCCCGACGTGGTCGCCGCCGGCCCGAAGGTGATCATGCTGACCACCTTCGACCTCGACGAGTACGTGCACCGCGCGCTACGGGCCGGCGCGGTCGGCTTCCTGCTGAAGGACACCCCGCCCCGCGAGTTGGCCGCCGCCGTCCGCACGGTGGCCGCCGGGAACGCGATGCTCGCCCCGACGGTGACCCGGCGCCTGATCAGCTCGTTCGCCGAGCGTGGTCCGGCCCGCCGGGACGCGGCCCGTGAGCGGCTCGCACCGCTGACCGAGCGGGAGCTGGTGATCGTCCGGGAGGTGGCGCGCGGACACGGCAACGCGGAGATCGCCCGGCGGCTCACGATGAGCGAGGCCACCGTCAAGGCACACGTCAGCCGGGCGCTCGCGAAACTCCACGCGGGCAACCGGGTGCAGCTGGCCATCCTGGTGTACGACGCCGACCTGCTGTGACGGGTGCGTCCGTCACCGTCGCGCGGCGGCGCGACGGTGTGCTCGACGGCGCAACCAGCGGATCCCCTCCAGCCCGAACGTGACCACCACCGAGAGCCCCACCCCGACCAGCACGCCCTTCACCGGGTCACGTTCGAAGGCCAGCCCGCCGAAGTAGCCGAGCAGCCCGCAGTACAGCGCCCAGGTGATCGCCGCGATGCTGTCGTACAGCAGGAATGACCGGCGGGGATAGCCCACCGCGCCCATGGTGAGTGTGACGGCGGTCCGCCCGCCCGGCACGTACCGGCTGGTGGTCAGGATCATCCCGCCGCGTCGGTCCACCGCCCGCCGGGCCCATTCGGAGCTGGCCCGCCGGCGGCTGCCGTCGGGCAGGCCGGCCAGCCGGCGGGCACCTCCGCCCTTTCCGATGGCGTACGAGATGTGGTCGCCGACCAGCGCGCCCACGGCGGCGCTGACGATCACCAGGGTCAGGCTGGGGTGCCCGCCGCTCGCCGAGAGCACCCCGGCGGTGATCACCGCCGCCTCGCCCGGCACCGCGGGGAAGAACGCGTCGACCGCGGTGAGCCCGAGAATCACCAGGTAGACCCACGGCGACGTGACCGTCCCACGGAGGAGGTCGAGGAGGGCGTCCATTCCCCCATGCTTGCCGGGCGCGACCTGCCCGGTGGGCGAGTCGCCGGATCACAGGCCCTCGGCCCCGAGTTGTCAGTTGGCGCGGACCAGGGCCGGTGGGGCCAGCAGTGGGCCGCACTGGATCTTGTCGTCGGCGGTGGGGCCGTGCGAGGTCAGCACCACCGGTGTGCCCAACTCCGCGCGTACCGCCTCGGCCCAGTCCGCCGGTGGGTCGTCGTACACCGGGCGGGAGCGCAGCAGGCGGGCGGTGAGCGCGGCCTGCCGGTCCAGGTCACCGGGCGGGCCCGGGGTGAGCCGGTCGGTGGTGTCGTAGCGGCGGCAGATCCGCAGGTCGGGGCCGGTCAGGTCGAGGTGGGTCAGGGCCAGGCCGTCGACGCCGCCGGCCGCGGCGAGGGCGTACTGGTGGGCGACCGCGTCGAAGTGGCCGAACCGGAACCGGCCCTGCCACGGGTTCGTGGCGTTGTGCGCGTCGGCGAACGGCAGGCTGGGGTCCTCGGTCACCAGCGGGCCGTGCCCGTGCCGGGTGGTGACGACGCGGAGCACCCCGATCCGGGTCACCTCGCCGGGTCGGCCCGCCTCGGCGAGCAGGCTGTCGACGTTGGCGAACGTCGTGGTGCTCCAGGTGGTGTACGGGTGGAAGCCGTGCCACTCGTCGAGCAGCACCCCCTGCGCGCCCTCGAACACGCAGGTCCCGGTGCGCAGCGCGCCGGCGAGCCAACTGCTGTCGACGATGGCGACCCGGTCGGCGAACCCCGTGTACGCGGGCAGGCAGTCCTCGATCGGTGGCGCGTCCAACGGGCCCAGCTCGGCGGTCAGTCGATCCCGCAGGATGGTCAGCCTGCGGCGCAGCAGTGCCGGGTGGTGGCAGTCGGCGACCCGGGGCGCGTCGTCGGGGTGGGCGAGACCGTACGCGACGGCCTCGCCCACCCCCAGCCCGCAGGAGCCGTGCCGGTCGGCTCCCCGGGCGATCTCGCGGGCCCGGTTGGCGGCCCGGTGGTACGGGGTGGCGAGCAGCGCGTCCCCGTCGACGGTCAGCCGGTCGAGCGCGTCGGGCACCCCGACAGTGGCGAGGTGGTCGGCCTCGGCGGCCATCGCCAGCGGGTCCACCACCACGTGCCGGGACAGGTGCGTACGCACACCGGGATGGAAGGTGCCGGCGCCGAACTGCGCGAACGTGTGGTGCCGCCCGTCGCGCAGCACGACGTTGTGTGCCGCCTGCGCGCCCCCGTTGAAGCGGACCACCGTGTGCACGGGACGGGTGGCGCAGAGCCAGTCCACAACGGTGCCCTTGCCGGCGTCGCCGTAGCCGAGGTCGACCACCGCCACGTGGTTCACAGCCGGGTCACCCCGCTGGCCGTGTCGGTGAACGTCGGCAGCGTCGACACCTCGGCCCGCCGTCCCCGACCGAGGCGGGCCAGCGCCTTCGACACGGTCCCGGTGGCGCTGGAGCCGGCGCGGTCCAGGTCACGCAGGCCCTCGTCCAGGTCGATGGCCTGCTCGCCGACGCCGATGGTGAGCGCGATGGTCTCGCAGACCGCGTCGAGGTCGTCGAGCACGACGGCGTTCTGCCCGAGCAGGTCCCGCCAGAAGTCGAGCACCGTGGCGTTGCCGGAGTAGTGGCTGCCGGTGGGGAGCAGGTAGTAGGTGTCCCAGCGGCGGGTCACCTCGTCGACGACCTGCCGCAGCGGCACGTCCTCGGAGAGGTCGTCCCCGATCAGGCCGGCCACCTCCCGGGCCTTCACCCGCTGGTACGCCAGCTCGTCGCCGATGATGAACAGGTAGCCGCGCCGGCCGCGCTTCTCCCAGTTGTCGGTGACCGTGTGCCGGGCCATGAAGTACATGGCCAGCTCGTACGACTCGCTCATCTGTCCGCCGCCACCGCCCTCCAGCACGATCCGGCCGAGGTCGTCGTCCATCCGGTTGTCCGACTCGAACTGGCCCACCTGCAACGGCACCCGGTCGCAGGTGGCGTCGCCGATGGCACCGAACATGATCTGCGGGTCGCTGGCGTAGCCCTGCCGTTGCAGCAGCCCGAGCAGTTGCGGCAGCTTGGTCTGCAGGACCCGCGGCACCGTGCGCATCGAGCCGGTCACGTCGAAGAGCACCGCGACGGGGGTCGACCGGGGGTGCTCGGCGGAGTCGCGGCTCTCGCGGGTCGCGTCCCTGGGGTCGAGCGCGGGGTGCACGGTGCGCGCCCCACTGTCGCTGTAGGAGAAGGCGCTCCTGCCGGTCGACCGGCGGTAGCGGTCGGCTGCGTCGTACACGTCGGTGGACCAGATTCCACTGCCCATGACAGCTCCTTAGGGGGTGAGGGTGAAGGGTCGGAAGGTGCGTGGCCCGTAGAGCCGGTCCAGCACCTGGTCGAGTTCGCGCAGCAGGCGCCAGGCGTCGTCGGGCCGGGCGCCCAGGGACCGTTGCCGGCAGCCCTGCGCGAAGGTGTGCAGCTCGCGGGGCGCGCGCGGGCCCATCAGCCAGCTCATGCAGTGGCTGGCCATCGCGATGTCGGTGCCCGGCCCGCACGGCTGCTTGTTGAGGACTTCCTCCGGGTCCCAGCCGTGGCCGGGGACCAGCGCCGGGATGGTGCTGCCGACAGCCGCGGAGAAGCACCAGTCGATCAGCACCACGCCGTGGGCGTCCGGCTCGATCAGCACGTGTCGGGGCACTACCGCGCCGTGCACCACGCCCGCGCGGTGGGCCAGGCCGAGCACGACCACCAGTCGCCGCCACATCCAGGCGACGTCCCGGGCGTCCAGCCCGTCGGGGTACGCGCGCCGCACCTCGTCGAGGTCGTGCAGGCCGGGTGCGGTGGCGAGCACGTTGATCCGCCGTTCCGCGCCGGTGCTGGCGTCGCGGTGCCGGAACTCGTCGACCAGCCGGGGCACGTACGGCAGGTAGCGCGGGTCGCCGCGCTCGGCGATGGTGCGCAGGGCGTGCGCCTCGCGGGCCATCAGGTCGTTGTCGGTGGGCCGTCGGGGGAGCTTCAGCAGCCGGTCGTCGCCGACGTCGTAGAGGTCGGCGAGGTCACCCGAGTGGGCCGGCGCGCCGAGCCGGTAGTCGCCGAGGACTGTGGTCTGCCGGGCCCGCCACCGGGTGGTGACGTGGATGAACGCGTCGGTGGCTTCGGCGCGTACCCCGGGGTCTGTCGGCAGGCGGTCGGGGTGCAGGGCCGCGACCAGCTCGCGGTAGCGGCGGGCCGGCTGGTCGGCGCCGAACAGGTCCGCGTCGGTGCGGGCGGCCGCGACCAGGTGGATTGCCTCGGTGGCCCTCACCGCACCGTCTCCTCGCGGGCGGGGCGCAGCAGCGCCGGGTGCAGCAGGCGGGCGTCGCCGGCCCGGTAGAGGCGGGCGCGCGGGCCGCCCCGGGCACCACCGCGCTCGGTGCTGGCGCCGGTGCTCTCCACGAAGCCCGGCACGGAGAGCACCTTGCGGTGGAAGTTGCCGGCGTGCAGCGGGTGCCCCCAGACCGTCTCGTAGACGGCGCGCAGTTCGCTGATCGTGAACTCGGCGGCGAGGAAGCGGGTGGCGAGCGGGGTGTACTCCAACTTGGAGCGGGCCCGTTCCAACGCGTCGTCGATGATCCGGCCGTGGTCGAAGGCGAGCTGCCGGCTGGTCAACGCGGTCACCGGCAGCCAGATCGCCTCGTCGGCGTCGCTGCCGGCGGCCGGGTCCGGCAGGTCGGGGGCGAACGCGAGGTGGGCGATCGAGACGACCCGCATGCGCGGGTCGCGGTCGGGAGCGCCGTAGCTGCCCAACTGCTCCAGGTGTACGCGGAGCAGCTCCTCGCCGCCGAGCCCGGTCTCCTCGGCCAGTTCCCGTCCGGCGCCAGTGGTCAGGTCCTCGTCGGGGCGGACGAAGCCCCCGGGCAGCGCCCAGTGCCCGGCGAAGGGTGCCTCGCCGCGCCGGATCAGCAGCAGGTGCAGTGCGCCGTCGCGGATGGTCAGCGCCACCACGTCGACGGTCACGGCGACCGACGGATAGGCCCGGGGGTCGTACGCGGCCAGGAAGTCCTGCTCGTTCATCACGTCTCTCTCACTTTGAGAACATCTCGCTCTGAGAACAACTTAGCGCAGAAGTGCGCGCCTGCCAAGCGCAGAGGCAAATCAGCGCACGGTGCGGTGCGGTGCGCTCAGCGCACGAAGCCCGTCAGGTGGGGTCGGCCCCGCGAGTCGTGCAGGGCGAACCCGCCCTCCGGCAGGAGCGCGAAGCTCACAGTGCTCGGCAGTGGCACGGGCAGCTTGAAGGCGACCTCGACGGTGTACGCGTCCGGCAGCCGGGCCTCCAGCGCGGCCAGGCAGCGCGCCTTGCTCCACATGCCGTGCACGATCGGCCGGCGGAAGCCGAACAGCCGCGCACCGAGTCGGGAGGTGTGGATCGGGTTGTGGTCGCCGGAGACCCGCGCGTACTCCGTGCCGACGCGCGGTTCCACTCGCCAGCGGGCGGTGGCCGTCGGCGCGACGGGTCGCTCGCCGGGCTCGCGTCCGTCCGGCCCGCGCTCCCGACCGAGGTACGTCGAGACGCCGCGCCACACCTCCTCCCCGTCGACGGAACCGACCAGCACCACGTCCACCTGCCGCCCTCGGTCGTGGGGGCGCAGGTTCTGCGCGTACGTGGTGAAGTCGAGGGTCTCGTCGGCGGTGATCGGGCGGTGCGTGGTGATCCGGTTGCCGACGTGCACCAGGCCGATCAGCGGGAGGGGGAAGTCCGGCGCTGTCATCAGGCGCAGGGCCAGCGGAAAGCCCATGACGTGCGGAAACGTCGCGGGCAGCCGATCGGTGAGCCGGAACCCGCAGACCCGGTCGTAGTCAGCGAGCTGCGCTCGCTCGACGCTCACCCCACTCACTGTCAACTCGACGGCCGGCAGGTCAGGCCCGCGCCGTCCACTGCCGAGGCCCGGTAGCACGCCGAGCAACGCCCGTCGGTGCAGCGCCCCGACCGCCGGCATCCGGGGCAGCTCGACCAGGCTGCGGCCGCCCGACTCCGACTCCGACCCCGTTCCCATCACGCCCCCAGCAGGCTCTGGCCGCAGACCCGGACCACGTTTCCGCTGACCGCGCCGCTGGCCGGCCAGGCCAGCCAGCCGATCGTCTCGGCCACGTCCACCGGCAACCCGCCCTGGGCCAGGCTGTTCATCCGCCGTCCCGCCTCGCGGACCACCAGCGGGATGCGCGCGGTCAGCCGGGTCTCGATGAAGCCCGGGGCCACCGCGTTGACGCTGATCCCGCGCTCCCGCAGGGGCGGCGCGAGTGAGTCGACCAGCCCGATCACGCCGGCCTTGCTGGTGGCGTAGTTGGTCTGCCCCCGGTTGCCGGCGATCCCGGCGATCGACGAGACCGAGATAATCCGCCCACCGGTAGGGATCAGCTCCCGCTCCAGCAGTACGTCGTTGATCCGTTCCTGGCTGGAGAGGTTGACGTCGATCACCTGGTCCCACCGGTCGGCGTCCATCCGGCCCAGCGTCTTGTCCCGGGTGATGCCGGCGTTGTGCACCACCACGTCGACCCGGCCGTGCCGGCCGGCCAGGTGCTCCGCGAGTCGGGTCGGCGCGTCCGGCGCGGTCAGGTCGAGTTGGACGGCGGTGCCGCCGATGTCGTTCGCCACGGCGGCGAGCGCGTCACCGGCGGCCGGGATGTCCAGGGCCACCACCTTCGCGCCGTCGCGGGCGAGCACCTTCGCCAGCGCGGCACCGATGCCCCGTGCGGCGCCGGTGACCAGCACGACCTGCCCGTCCAGCGGGCGGTCCCAGTCGGCCGGGACGCTCGCCGCGCCGCCGCCGACCCGGATGACCTGCCCCGACACGTACGCGGACCGGCCGGACAGCAGGAACCGGAGAGTCGATTCGAGGCTCGTGCGCGTGCCGGCGGCGTCGCTGTCGCGGGCGACGTGGACGAGTTGCGCGGTGGTGCCCCGGCCGAACTCCTTGCCGATGCTGCGGACCAGCCCTTCGAGGGCGCGCTGGGCGGTCGCCTCGCGGGGTGTCGGGCACTCCTGCGGCGGGGTGCCCAGCACGATCACCCGGCCGCTGGGCAGCACGGCCCGAGCCTGCGGGTGGAAGAAGTCGTAGAGCTGACGCAGCTCGGTCGAGTCGGTAATCCCGGTGGCGTCGAAGAGCAGAGCTCCGTGCCGCTGCGAGGTGCCGGCGGCCGGGTCGGCCAGCTCGACCCCGGCGCTGGTGAGCATCTTGGCAACCGGCTCGGCGAGCCGGGCGCCGGTGGCCGCGCCGAGCAGGGCCGGGCCGGGCAGCAGCGGGTCGCCGGGGTGGTGCCGGCGCAGTCGGGGCGGGTCGGGCAGCCCGAGGCGCTTGACCAGCGCGCGGCCGGCGGCCGATTGGACGAAGCTCGCGTACCTGTCGGTCATGGGCGTAGCCTACTGGCGAGTAGGGTTCGAGCAACACATGTCGAGGAGGCGGATCGTGCAGAGCATTCGGCGGGTCGCGGTCATCGGGGGCAACCGCATCCCCTTCGCCCGCTCCAATTCCCGCTACGCGGACGCGTCGAACGCGGACCTGCTCGGCGCGGCGCTCGACGGCCTGATCGCCCGCTACGGGCTGGCCGGGCAGCGCATCGGCGAGGTGGTCACCGGGGCGGTGCTCAAGCACTCCCGCGACTTCAACCTCACCCGTGAGGTGGTCCTCGGCTCCCGCCTCGACCCCCACACCCCGGCGTACGACATCCAGCAGGCCTGCGGCACCGGCCTGGAGGCGACCATCCTGGTCGCCAACAAGATCGCCCTCGGTCAGCTCGACGTGGGCATCGCCGGCGGTGTCGACACCACCTCCGACGCCCCGCTCGCCGTCAACGAGGAGATGCGCCGCACGCTGCTCAAGCTCAACTCGGCCCGTACGCTGGGCGAACGGCTCAAGATCGCGGCAAAGCTGCGCCCGTCCCAGCCGTTCAAGCCGGAGATCCCGCGCAACGCCGAGCCGCGTACCGGGCTGTCCATGGGCGACCACGCCGCCCGGACCGCAGTGCGCTGGCAGATCGACCGGCGCTCCCAGGACGAGTTGGCGCTGCGCTCACACCAGCGCCTTGCCGCCGCGTACGACAGGGGTTTCTTCGACGACCTGATGACGCCGTACCTGGGGCTCACCCGGGATGCGAACCTTCGCCCGGACAGCAGCTTGGAGAAGCTGGCCTCGCTGAAGCCGGTCTTCGGCACCCGTGGCCCGGACGCCGAGCACGCCACCATGACGGCCGGCAACTCGTCACCCCTCACCGACGGCGCGTCCACTGTGCTGCTGGCCAGCGAGGAGTGGGCGGCGGCGCACCACCTGCCCGTGCTGGCCTGGTTCAGTTGGTCGGAGACGGCGGCGGTGGACTTCGTGCACGGCGACGAGGGGTTGCTGATGGCACCCGCGTACGCGGTGCCCCGGATGCTGGCCCGTGCCGGGCTGACGTTGCAGGACTTCGACTACTACGAGATCCACGAGGCGTTCGCGTCGCAGGTGCTGGCCACCCTCGCCGCCTGGGAGTCGCCGGAGTTCGCCAAGGACCGGCTCGGCCTGGACGCGCCGCTCGGCGCTGTCGACACCGACCGGCTCAACGTCAACGGTTCGTCGCTGGCCGCCGGGCATCCGTTCGCCGCCACCGGCGGGCGCATCGTGGCGACCCTGGCGAAGCTCCTGGCCGAGCGGGGCAGCGGGCGTGGGCTGATCTCCATCTGCGCCGCCGGTGGTCAGGGCGTGACCGCCATCCTGGAGCGCTGAACGGCGCGTGCACGGCGACGCCCGCCGGACCCGAGGGTCCCGGCGGGCGTCGATCGTGCGGTGGGGCTCAGCCGAGGGTGAACTTCTCCCAGGTGCTGATGGAGGGGCCGTTGGCGATCAGCGGCTTGGACCCTGCGCCGTCGGCGCTGACGTACTTGTTGTTGATGGTGGCCTTGAAGCTGACGGTGCCGTCGCTGTTGCGGACGATGATGAATCGTTCCCAGGTGCTTGCGGTCGGGCCGTTCGCGATCAGCGGCTTGGTGCCTGCGCCGTCGGCGGACACGTAATGGTTGTTGACGCGGGCGAGGAGGCCGACCTGCCCGTTGCCGAGATCGACCACGTCGAACCGCTCCCAGAGGCTGGCCGTGGGAGCGGAGGCGATCAACGGCTTGGTTCCCGCGCCGTCAGCGCTGACGAAGCGGCCGTTGACCTTCGCCTTCAAGGACCGGTTCGCGTCCGGTACGACGACCAGGAGGAACTTCTCCCAGGTGCCGATGGTGGACCGGCTGGCACTCAACGGAAGGGCTCCGCTTAAATCGGCGGTCACGTACTGGTTGGTGGTGGGGGTCTGGAGGCTGATGGTGCCGTCGCTGTTGCGCACCAGCGTGAACGCCTCGCGTACGTTCACGACCAGGCTGTCCGCTGTCAACGTGGCGAGGTCGAACTGGGAGACGGCGACGTAGCGCCCGGCCGCCCGGGAGAAGAGGGCGACCTTGCCGTTGCCGGCGTCCGCCAGGTCGAACTGCGCGATGGTGTTCGGTTCGGCCTCGTTCGGTCGAAGCCCGTGGCTTTTCTCGTAGCTCACGTAGCGGCCGTTGGACAGGGCGCGCAGACCCACCGTCCCGGTCGGCCGCAGGACGCTTATCAGCCTGCTGTGAGCCGCCGACCGCCCGTCGGTGCCGGTGACGATGACGTTGACGACGTAGAGGTCCGGCTTCGTGTAGGTGTGCGAGGCGGTCGGGCTCGTCTGGGTGACGGTGCTGCCGTCACCGAACGAGAACTGGTAGGACGCGATCGGGCTGAGGCCGGGGGTGGAGGCGGACGCGTCCACAGTCACCGATTGCGCCTGGAGATTCAGGGCGACGTCGAAGGACACCACCGGGGCGCGGACGGCCTCCACGGCACCACGGTCGGCGTAGGTGAGCGGGCCGGCCCCGGTGTTCGCTATGGCCGGGTCGTCGATGCGCGGCCAGCCGGCACGGTCGAGGGTCGGGTAACCGGGGGCGGCCGAGTTCGCCGAGTCGATGTTGTCCTTGGCCTGTCCCGTCTCGCGGTCGTGCGCGGCCTGGCCGGACGCGGCCCGGAACGCGGCGAGGCTCATCCGGGTGTTCCAGGCGTAGATCTCCGGGGAGTCGTTGTTGTAGTGGTGGGCGTTGTTGTAGTCGACCACCGTCTTCCCGACGGCACCGCCGTAGACGCCGATCTCGACACCGTCGAGGTATGCCGGGTCGCAGTAGCCCTGGTTGAAGAAGCCGTTCGTGATCAGCACGTTGTTCTGCACTGAGACGCCGGACGAGGCTCCGTCGACGCGGATGCCGTCGCGGCAGCGGTCCTTGATGGTGTTGTTGGTGATCGCCGTGCCGGTGCCACCGTTGTTGTGCACGCCGTGGCCGGGGCCACCGTCGATCTGGTTGTTGGCCACCACAGTGTCGACCGCACCCACCCCGATGGCGACTGCCGCTGCGGTGAAACCGCTGACCTTGCTGTCGAGGATGCTGACTCTCGGCCCGTCGACCCGAACGCCGACGCCGTCGGAGGGTGTCCGGTACCCGGCGCTGCTCAGTACGTTCACGGATTTGACCAGCACGTCGCTGCTCGCGGCGTCGATGATGATTCCGGCGTTCAGGGTCGGCCCGCTGGCGGTGATCTGCTTCAGCGTCGATCCTGTGACACCGGCCAACCGGACCGCGGGCGCGGTCGAGGAGGTGTCCATCGCGAAGTTGCCGCCCTGGATGGTGATCCGCGAGGAGTTGCGCAGGTCGAGGCCGGGCAGCGCGCTTGTCGATCCGTTGGCGCGCAGATTCTTGAGTACGACATCGTGCTGGCCGTCGATCACGAAGCCGGCGGTCGCACCGATCAGAGTTGCCACGTCACTGGCGAAGAAGGTGACTGGCTGCTCAGGCGTGCCGGACGTGGGGATCGTGACGCGTTCCCGGTAGTTGCCGCCGCCGACGTCCACCGTCTGGCCGGCCGTGACCACTGCGGCCGCAGCGCCGATGGTGCAGAACGGTTGCGCCAAGGTCCCCGGGTACTGGTCGGAGCAGTTCGCGGTGGGATTCTGTCGGACGTAGAGCGTCGTCGGAGCGTCCGCCTGGGCCGGCAGGATGGTGCCCACCAGGGCACCACCGGTCAGCACGACGGTCGCGAGACCAGAAAGGAGGGATTTACCCATGCTTTGCCTCGGGGATGAGGAGGAGCCGGCGGTCGCCGGGAGTCAGATAAAGGTGATCATGCATCACCGGCCGATTGAGGCGCTGACCGCAGTGACAAAACGGCCACTCCGCCGGTGTGTGCAAGGCGACGCCCGCCGGACTTGAGGGTTCCGGCGGGCGTCGACAGTGCGGTAGGGCTCAGCCGAGGATGAACCTCTCCCAGGAGCTGACGACCGGGCCGCTGGCGATCAGTGGCTTGCTGCCCGCGCCGTCCGCGCTCACGTACTTGTTGTTGATGGCGGCCTTGAAGCTGACAGTGCCGTCGCTGCTGCGGACCATTGTGAACCGCTCCCAGGTGCTGGCAGTCGGTGCGTTCGCGATCAGCGGCTTGGCCCCAGCGCCGTCGGCGGACACGAAGTGGTTGTTGACACGGGCGAGAAGGCCGACCTGCCCGTTGCCGAGATCCACCACGTCGAACCGCTCCCAGGTGCTGGCGGTCGCCGCGCTCGCGATCAACGGCTTGGCCCCCGCGCCGTCGGCGCTGACGAAGCGACCGTTGACCTGCGCCTTCAGGGACCGGTTCGCATCCGGTACGACGACCAGGAGGAACTTCTCCCAGGTGCCGATGGAGGGCCGGCTGGCGCTCAGCGGAGTGGCGCTGTTGACGTCCGCGGTCACGTACTGGCTGGTGATGGGGGCCTGGAGGCTGATGGTGCCGTCGGCGTTGCGCACCAGCTTGAACGACTCGTGTACGTCCACCAGAACGCTGTCCGCTGTCAATGTGGCGAGGTCGGACTCAGCGACGGCGACGTAGCGACCGACCGCCCGGGAGAAGAGGGCGACCCTGCCGTTGCCGGCGTCCGCCAGGTCGAACTGCGCGATCGTGCTTGGTTCGGCCTGGTTCGGTCGAAGCCCGTAGCTCTTCTCGTAACTGACGTAGCGGCGGTTGGACAGGGCGCGCAGACCGACGGTCCCGGTCGGCCGCAGCATGCTGATCTGCCTGCCGTAAGTCCCCGACCGACCGTCGGTGCCAGTGACCGTGACGGCGATCCGGTAGGAGCCCGGGTTCGCGTAGGTGTGCGAGGCGATCGGGTTCGTCTGGGTGACGGTGCTGCCGTCGCCGAACGAGAACTGGTAGGACGCGATCGGACTGAAGCCGGGGAGGGAGGCGGACGCGTCCATAGTCACCGAGCGCGCCTGGATGTTCATGGCGACGTCGAACCGCACCTCCGGGCTCCGGACGGCTTCCACGGTGCCACGGTCGGCGTACGTTATCGGGCCGGCGCCGGTGTTCGGCACGCCCGGATCGTCGACGCGCGGCGCGCCGCCGCGGGCGAGGGTCGGGTAACCGGGGGCGGCCGAGTTCGCCGAGTCGATGTTGTCCCGGGCCTGCCCCGTCTCGCGGTCGTGTGCGGCCTGGCCGGAGGCGGCCCGGAACGCGGCAAGCGACATCCGGGTGTTCCAGGCGTAGATCTCCGGGGAGTCGTTGTAGTAGTGGTGCGCGTTGTTGTAGTCGACCACCGTCTTTCCGACGGCACCGCCGTAGACGCCGATCTCGACCCCGTCCAGCACCTTGCTGTCGCAGTAAGCCAGATTGAAGTAACCGTTCAGAGCAAGCACGTTGTTCTGTACGGAGACGCCGGACGAGGCTCCGTCGACGCGGATGCCGTCGCGGCAGCGGTCCTTGATGGTGTTGTTGGCGATGGCCGTGCCGGTGGCCCCGTTGTTGTGCACGCCGTGGCCGGCGCCCCCGGAAATCACGTTGTTGGCCACCACGGTGCCGGCCGCGGTGGGCCCGAGCGCGATCGCCGCGTTGCTGAAGCCGTCGACGCTGCCACCGATGTACGAGTTGCGCTGCCCGTCGATCCGGACGCCGACCGTGTTGTCGGCAAGGATGTAGTTGGCATAGCCCTGCACGCTCGTGTCCTGGATGGCCACGTCACTGCTGGCGGAGTCCATGGTGATGCCGGCGCTGGCGGTCAACCCGCTGACCGTGATCTTCGACAGGCTCGAGCTGGTCACGCCGGCGAACCGGATCACCGGTGACGTCGCGGGAGTGTTCAGGGCGTAGGTGCCGCCCCGGATGGTGAGGCCCGAGGAGTTGCGCACGTCCAGGGCCGGCACGTCGCCCGACCCGACGACGCGGAGGTTCTGGAGCACCACATCGTGCTGGCCGTCGATCACGAAGCCGGCCGTCGCGCCGATCAGGGTCGCCGCGGAACTGGAGGTGGTGACGAACGTTACCGGCTGCTCCGGCGTGCCGGACGCGCCGATCGTGACGCGCTCCCGGTAGGTGCCGCCGCCGACGTCGACGGTCTGCCCGCCGGTGACGATCGCTGCTGCGGCTCCGACGGTGCAGAACGGCTGCGCCAACGTGCCCGGGAACTGGTCCGAGCAGCCGGTGGCGGCATTCTGCCGAACGTAGAGCGTCGTCGGAGCGGCCGCCTGGGCGGGCAGCGCGGTGCCCACCAGGGTGCCGCTGATCAATAAGGCGGTCGCGAGACCAGCGAAGAAGGATTTACGCATGCGCGCCTCGAAGAGGAGGAGGATCCGGCGACGCCGGAAGTCAGATAAGGCGATTTTGCATGATCGACAAGTGAGGTGCTGACCTGGGTGACAAAACGGCCACCCGTCAGTGAGATGCAACAAGAAGTTCCTGATCTCTTCATCGGGTGGCCCGTTGCTGGCAAGGCCGCCCGATCGCCTCCGTCACCCGCTGACGAGCCGCGCTGACGCGTACGCGACGACGCCCGCCAGACCGTGCGGCCTGGCGGGCGTCGAGGTGGTGATTTTCAGCCGAGGGTGAACTTCTCCCAGGTGCTGATGGCCGGGCCGTTGGCGATCAGTGGCTTGCTGCCCGCGCCGTCGGCGCTGACGTACTTGCTGTTGATGCCGGCCTTGAAGGTGACCGTGCCGTCGCTGTTGCGGACCATCGTGAACCGTTCCCAGGTGCTGACGGCCGGGCCGTTGGCGATCAGCGGCTTGGTGCCCGCGCCGTCGGCGGACACGAAGCGGCTGTTGGCGCGGGCGAAGAGGGCGATCTGGCCGCTACCGAGGTCGGCGATGTCGAACCGCTCCCAGCTGCCGACGGTCGCCGCGCTTGCGATCAGCGGCTTCACACCGGCACCGTCGGCTATCACGTAGCGGCCGTTCACGCTGGCCTTCAGCGACCTGTTCGCGTCCGCGACCGGCACCTGGGCGAACTTCTCCGAGGCGCTGATGGTGGACCGGCTGGCGCTCATCGAGACGGTGCCGCTGGCGTCGGCGGTGACGTACAGGTTGTTGCTCGCCTTGAGGCTGACGGTGCCGTCACTGTTGCGGACGACAGTGAACTTCTCCGACGTGCCAACCACCTGGCCCGCGGCGTTCAGGGACTCGTTGGCCGACTGCGTGACGTAACGGCCGTTGGACCGCGCGACGAGGGCCACCTGGCCGTTGCCGGCGTCCGCCAGGTCGTACTGCGCAGCGGCGGTCAACCCGGCCTGGTTCGGCAGGAGAACCGACGCGGACGTACCCACGTAGCGACGGTTCGACATCGCGAGCAGTCCCACGGAAGCGGTCCGCCGCAGCACGCTGACCTGCTCGGCGCTGCTGCCGGTCAGGCCGTCGGTCCCATGGGGGGTGACGGTGACGCTGTAGGTGCCCGGCGTGGCGTACTTGTGCGTGGCGATCGGACTGGACTGGCGGGTGGCGGAGGTTCCGTCGCCCCAGCTGAACTCGTAATCACGGATCGGGACGAAGCCCGGCGTCGAGGCGGAGGCGTCCACCCTGACCGTGCTCGTGGCGAGGTCCACTGTGGCGTCGAAGGACGAAACCGGGTGTTTGATGGACTCGGCAGCGCCACGGTCGGCGTACGCGATCGGGCCGGCGCCGGTGTTCGCCACTGCCGGATCGTCCCGGCGTGGCTTGCCCTCGGTGTCGAGATCCTGGTAGCCGGGCGCCGTCGAGTTCGCCGAGTCGACATTCTCCCGGACATCCGACGTGTACCGGTCGTGTGCGGCCTGCCCGGAGACGGTGCGGAACTGGGTGAGACCCATCCTGGTTCCGTTCCACGAGTAGCCGGTCGCGGTCGCGGACTGGTGCCAGGTGTTGTTGTAATCGATCACGGTGCCGCTCACCGCGGCGTCGTGGACCGCGATCTCAGCGCCCTCGGGCGCCTGCGGGTCGCAGTAGCCCTGGTTGAAGGCGGCGTTGTTGCGGAGCACGTTGTTCTGCACCGAGACCTGCGACGATGCACCGTCAACCTGGATGCCGCCCAGGCAGCGGTCCTGGATCTCGTTGTTGGCGATGGCAGTGCCCACGGCTCCGCGGTTGTGGATGCCGTACCCGATCCCGCCCTTGATCCGGTTGTTGGCGATCACCGTCCCGGCGGCGGCAGGGCCCACCGAGATGGCAGCTCCGGAGAAGCCGGCAACATCGCCGTCGATGATCGTGCTGCGCGGCCCGTCGACTCGAATGCCCACGCCGCTATCGGCGGCGACGTGGTTCGGGGCGGTCGACACCAGCGTGTTGCTAACGCGCACGTCGCTGGTGGAGGCATCCATCGTCAATCCGTCGGCGAGCGCCGCTCCGGTGGCGATGAGGCCATCCAGCCATGTCCACGTCGCATTGGCGAGTCGGATGGCGGGCGCGGTGGCGACGTTTGCCATGGTGAATCTGCCGCCCGCGACCACTACGTTCGAGGCGTTTCGCAGATCGAGGGCGGGCACGTCGGCAGACCCACTGACATTGATTCCCTCGATATAGATGTCGTGCTGGCCGTCGACGACCAGCCCCGCGTTCGGACCGACGAGCGTCACCGGGGTGCGAGGGGTCTTGGCGACGAAAGCGATTCCCGATTCCGGGGTGCCAGAGCTGGTGATGGTGACGCGCTCGGCGTAGGTGCCGCCGTCGATCCAGACCTCCCCGGGGGCGGTCACCACGGCGGCTGCGGCACCGATCGTGCAGAACGGCGTGTCGTCGGAGCCAGGCCCCTGGTCGGAGCAGTTCGCGTCGGCCTGCCTGACGTGCAGAAGCATCACAGGGTCGTCTGCCTGGGCGGGTGCGCCGGTGGCCAGAAGGGTGCCGCCGGTTACCGCGATCGCGGTGAGGCCGGCAAGGGATCTTCTACGCATGCATGCCCTCTGTCGTGAAGGTGGGATTCGGCTCTGCCGGAGATCAGATGGAGACCATGATCCGATACCGGCTGGTAGCTGTACCGCCCCGGGCGACAAAACGGCCACTCGGCCCCACCGGCACCCGCCCTGGCCTGCCGGCCGCACGGGCCGCCGGGTAGGAGAGAATGAGGCACGTGACGACGATCCCCAACGTGCTTGCCAACCGGTACGCCTCGCCCGAACTGGTCGCCCTCTGGTCCCCGGAGGAGAAGGTCCGGATGGAGCGGCGGCTCTGGCTCGCCGTTCTCCGCGCTCAGCGCGACCTGGGAGTGCCGGTGCCGGACGGCGTTGTCGAGGCGTACGAGCGGGTGCTCGACCAGGTCGACCTCGCCTCGATCGCCGAGCGGGAGCGGGTCACCCGGCACGACGTGAAGGCCCGGATCGAGGAGTTCAGCGCGCTCGCCGGGCACGAGCACGTGCACAAGGGGATGACCTCCCGCGACCTCACCGAGAACGTCGAGCAGCTCCAGGTGCGCGCCTCGCTGGAGCTGATCCGCGACCGGGTGGTGGCCACCCTGGCCCGGTTGGCCTGGCTGGCCCACGAGCACTCCGAGCTGGTCATGACCGGCCGGTCGCACAACGTGGCGGCGCAGGCCACCACGTTGGGCAAGCGCTTCGCGTCGGCGGCCGAGGAGCTGCTGATCGCGTACGAGCGGCTGGAGGATCTGATCGCCCGCTACCCGCTGCGGGGGATCAAGGGACCGGTCGGCACGGCCGCCGACCAGCTCGACCTCTTCGAAGGTGACGCCGACAAGGTGGCCGAGTTGGAGCGGCGGGTCGCCGAGCACCTGGGCTTCTCCCGGGTGCTGGACAGCGTCGGGCAGGTCTATCCGCGCTCGCTCGACTTCGACGTGCTGGCCGCGCTGGCCCAGACGGCCGCCGCGCCGTCCTCGCTGGCCACCACGATTCGGTTGATGGTCGGCCAGGAGCTGGCGACCGAGGGCTTCAAGCCGGGTCAGGTCGGTTCCAGCGCGATGCCGCACAAGATGAACACCCGTTCCTCGGAGCGGGTGAACGGCTTCGCCGTGATCATCCGGGGTTACCTGTCGATGGTCGGCGAGCTGGCCGGTGACCAGTGGAACGAGGGGGACGTGTCCTGCTCGGTGGTCCGCCGGGTGGCGCTGCCGGACGCGTTCTTCGCCGCCGACGGGCTGTTTCAGACGTTCCTCACAGTGCTCGACGAGTTCGGCTCGTACCCGGCAGTGATCAACCGGGAGCTGGAGCGGTTCCTGCCGTTCCTGGCCACCACGAAGATCCTGGTCGCGGCGGTCCGGCGAGGCGTCGGCCGGGAGGTCGCCCACGAGGTGATCAAGGAGCACGCGGTGGCGGTGGCCCTGGCGATGCGCGAGAAGGGCTCACCGGAGAACGACCTCTTCGACCGCCTGGCAGCGGACGACCGACTCGGCCTGTCCCGCGCTGACATCGACACCCTGGTCGCCGACCGCAACGCCTTCGTCGGCGCCGCCCAGGCCCAGGTGGCAGCGGTGACGAGCCGCATCACCGCTGTGGTGACCGCCCACCCGGACGCCGCCACCTACAGCCCACCCCCCATCCTCTAGCTCCCACCCCGCCCCACCTGACCCACCCCGCCCCGCCCCTTCGGGTGATCAAGAGGTTTGCGTCATTTTCGATCTCCCTGATGACCGAAACCTCTTGATCAACAGGGGCAGAGGGGTGGGCCCGGTGGGTGGGTGGGTTACTCGCCGGTTGGGGTTTCTGCTGCGGTGCGGAGGTTGGGGGCGCTGGCGGGTTCGGCGATGCCGCCGAGAGATTCGGCGAAGGCCGGGTCGGTGGCGGTCTCCGCCGCGACCGCCGGCTGGTCGGCCGGCATGACCTCGGGCATCTTGGGTACGGCGACCACCGCCGTCCCGTACGCGCAGATCTCCATCCACATCTCGCCGCAGTCCCGGCTGTCGAACCGCATGCCGATCACCGCGTTCGCGCCGATCCGGAGGGCCTCCTCGCCGAGGCGGGTCACCGAGTCGGTGCGCCACCGGGTCAGGTTGTCCGGGGCCATCGGGTCGTACGCGCCACCGCGCAGGTTCTTCACACCCTCGCGGTACGGGTTGCGCGTCCTGGCCATCGATGACACCACCTCACCGAGAATCTGGCGGATCTCGTAGCCGGGCAGTTGCTCTGTCGTCACGACCAGCACGGTTCCGATGCTGTCAGGAGTGGCCCGACCCGATCGGGTGCATTGTTCACCTGATCGGATGCTGCAAAACGACGCGGCGCGGACGGCCGGCACGCGGCCGACCATCCGCGCCGAGCGGGGCGCTAACCGTCAGACACCGGCCACCGAGGTGATCCACGCCCGGTTGTACGCAACGCTGCCGTAGTTCTGGATGCTCGACCCGTCGGCGGTGGAGGCGACGCCGACCTGCTGACCGTTGTAGAACTGCGGGCCGCCGGAGTCACCGCGCCAGGCGTTGCCGTTGATCCGGGTGCTGCGGATCGCCTGGCCGCCGTACGCGTCGGTGGCGCCGTTACTGGTCACCCGGACGGTGGCGGTCTTGAGCTGGGTGGACGCCGAGCAGCCGCTGTAGCAGGTCATGCCCCAGCCGTAGATCGAGTTCGTCGAGTTGATCGGCGGGTTGCTGCTGGCCAGGCTGACCGCGGAGGTGCTGACGGTGCTGGAGAGCCGCATCAGCGCGAGGTCGTTGCGGGTGTAGGTGGCGCTGACCGTGCGGGTGACCCCGCCGGAGGTGCGGTTCACGCTTCCGACGCGCACCGACATGGTGCCGCTGATGCAGTGCCGGGCGGTGAGCACCCACTGCGCGGCGATGACGCTGCCGGAGCAGGTGAACGAGCCGTTGCTGAGCACCGCGGCGGCCCAGGGGGCGGACGAGACGGTGCCGCCGCCGATGATGGGTTGCGGGCCGGCGGGGGCGGCGGACGCGGCGGACGTGACGCCGAGGGCGCCGACCAGCGCGGTGCTGAGTACGGCGAGCAGGGGGCGGATGCGCATCGGGTGGACTCCTTGGACGGGGCGGGCCCGGGGTCGCCGGGCGCGGGCGGCGCCGGACGGCGGGGTTCCCGGCGCCGGCAGATCGACCTACGTCGATGTAGAGTAGGGCGCGACGCGATCGTTATCAAGGAGGTCATCGAGCGTTATCAAGGAGACCATCGAGGTTGCCCAATGTAACGATTCGGCCACCCGCCGCGCCGTATATGTCCTGCTAGGGCCACCTGTAGCGCCTGACGTGTCACCCTGAGCGTCAGTAATGTCGATCACTGCCTGAACCGCACCCGGCCGGTGCGTCCGCGGCGATATCTGCCAGGTACGCTGGCTGCGCTCGCCCATTTGTGGGTCGGCACCCAACTGCGTACACAGTCAGGAGTGCCCAGTGCCTCGCGTCGTCGTCGACGTCATGCTCAAGCCCGAGATCCTTGATCCGCAGGGCCAGGCCGTCGCAAACGCGCTGCCCCGGCTCGGCGTCGGTGACGTCGCCTCGGTTCGGATCGGCAGGCGCATCGAGATCGAGTTCACCGGTGAACCGGACCTGGACCGCGCCCGGGAGATTGCCGACAAGCTGCTCGCCAACCCGGTCATCGAGGACTTCACCGTCCGCGTGGTCGAGGCCGACGAGACCGCGGACGCCCGCTCGTGACCGCCCGGGTCGGTGTGGTCACCTTCCCCGGCTCGCTCGACGACGGGGACGCGGCCCGGGCCGTCCGGATCGCCGGCGCTGAGCCGGTCCGACTCTGGCACGGCGATCCGGAGCTGCACGGTGTCGACGCGGTCGTCCTGCCCGGAGGTTTCTCCTACGGTGACTACCTGCGGTGCGGCGCCATCGCCCGGTTCGCCCCGGTGATGGAGACGATCGTGGACGCCGCTCGGAGTGGCCTGCCGGTGCTCGGCATCTGCAACGGCTTCCAGATCCTCTGCGAGGCGCACCTGCTGCCCGGCGCGCTCACCCGCAACCAGCACCTGCACTTCCGCAACCGGGACCAGGTCCTGCGCATCGAGTCGGCCGGGACGGCGTGGACCAACGCGTTCCAGCCCGGCCAGGAGGTGCTCATCCCGGTCAAGAACGGCGAGGGCTGCTACGTCGCGGACACCGCGACGCTGGACCAGCTCGAAGCCGAAGGTCGGGTGGTCGCCCGCTACGTCGGCGGCAACCCCAACGGGTCTCAGCGCGACATCGCCGCGATCACCAACGCCGCCGGCAACGTGGTCGGCATCATGCCGCACCCCGAGCACGCGGTGGAGGCGCTCACCGGCCCTTCGCTGGACGGCCTCGGCTTCTTCACGTCGGTCCTCAAGCACCTGGTCGGGGCGCCGGCATGAGTGCGAGGAGCGGCTTCGGCGGGCACGAGCGCAGCGAGGAGAGGTCATGACCACCCATCCGGATCCGGTACGGGACACGCCGGAGGCGTACTCCGCCCCGGCGCAGCCGTCCGAGCCGAGCCCCGCGCAGCCGGCCGCACCGGCGACCGCTCCCGCCCAGCCGGCCGCCGCCGTCTGGGCCGAGGGCGTGGACACCGTGCCGCGCGCCGGTGGCACCCCGGGCGAGCTTCAGCCGTACACCGAGCTTGGTCTGCGCGACGACGAGTACGACCGGATCCGGCAGATCCTCGGCCGCCGGCCCACGCAGTCCGAGCTGGCGATGTATTCGATCATGTGGAGCGAGCACTGCTCCTACAAGTCGAGCAAGGTGCACCTGCGCCAGTTCGGCGAGAAGGCCCCGCACAGCGACCGGCTGCTCGCCGGCATCGGTGAGAACGCCGGTGTCGTGCAGATCTCCGACGAGCTGGCGGTGACCTTCAAGGTCGAGTCGCACAACCACCCGAGCTTCGTCGAGCCGTACCAGGGCGCGGCGACCGGCGTCGGCGGCATCGTCCGGGACATCCTCGCCATGGGCGCCCGCCCGGTCGCGGTGATGGACCCGCTGCGCTTCGGTGCCGCGGACCACCCGGACACCGCCCGGGTGCTCACCGGCGTGGTCGCCGGAGTGGGCGGCTACGGCAACTGCCTGGGCCTGCCCAACATCGGTGGTGAGCTGGTCTTCGACCCCTCCTACCAGGGCAACCCACTGCTCAACGCGCTCTGCCTGGGCGTGCTGCCGGTCAACCGGTTGCAGAACAAGGCCGCCGCCGGGCCGGGCAACGTTGTCGTCCTGATGGGCGCCAAGACCGGCCGTGACGGCATCGGCGGCGTGTCGGTGCTGGCCAGCGCCACCTTCGACGAGGGCAGCGAGGCGCGCCGACCCGCCGTGCAGGTCGGCGACCCGTTCACCGAGAAGCTGCTGATCGAGGCGTGCCTCGAGCTGTACGACGGCCAACTTGTCGTCGGCATCCAGGACCTCGGCGGCGCCGGCCTGACCTGCGCGCTCACCGAGACCGCCGCCGCTGCCGGCACCGGCATGCGGGTCTGGTTGGAGCGGGTGCCGCTGCGCGAGCCCTCGATGGACCCGCACGAGATCCTGGCCAGCGAGTCGCAGGAGCGGATGCTGCTGGTCGTCGAGCCGGACAAGCTCGACGCGGTGCTCAAGACCTGTGAGAAGTGGGGCGTTCTCGCCACCGCGATCGGTGAGGTCACCGCACCGGAGCCGGACGGCCGCCCGGGTCGCCTGCTGATCACCTGGCAGGACCACCTGGTCGTCGACGTGCCGCCGGGTTCGCTGGTGGACGACGGCCCGGTCTACGCCCGCCCGATGCGCGAGCCGGCCGACCTGATCCTGCTCCAGGCCGACCGGGCCGAGACGCTGCCCCGCCCGGCCGACCCGGACGCGCTGCGGGAGACCGTGCTGCGCATGATCGCGTCGCCGAACCTGGCCGACAAGACCTGGGTCACCGAGCAGTACGACCGCTACGTGCTGGGCAACACGGTGCTCGCCCAGCCGGAGGACGGCGGCGTGATCCGGATCGACGAGCGGACCGGCCTCGGTGTGGCGCTGTCGGTCGACGGCAACGGCCGGTACACCCGACTCGACCCGTACAACGGCACCAAGCTGGCCCTGGCCGAGGCGTACCGGAACGTCGCGGTGACCGGCGCGAAGCCGATCGCCGTGACCAACTGCCTCAACTTCGGTTCGCCGGAGGACCCGGGCGTGATGTGGCAGTTCGCCGAAGCCGTACGCGGCCTGGCGGACGGCTGCCTGGAGCTGGGCATCCCGGTGACCGGCGGCAACGTCAGCTTCTACAACCAGACCGGCGCGGCGGCCATCCACCCGACCCCGGTTGTCGGCGTGCTGGGCGTGCTGGACAACGTCGCCGACCGGGTGCCGATGGGCTTCGTGCCGCGCGCCGCTGGCGACCACGACCAGCTCTACCTGCTCGGCGAGACGAACGTGGAGCTGTCCGGCTCGGAGTGGGCCTGGGTGACGCACGAGCACCTCGGTGGTATTCCGCCGCAGGTCGACCTTCTCCGCGAGAAGGCGCTGGCCGAGTTGCTGGCCGAGGCGGCCCGCGTCGGTCACCTCAGCTCGGCACACGACCTCTCCGACGGAGGCCTGGCCCAGAGCCTGGTCGAGTCCTGCCTGCGTCGCGGCGTCGGTGCCCGGGTCGCGGTGCCGGAGCAGTTCGCCGAGGGCTCGATGCCGTTCGTCTACCTGTTCAGCGAGTCCGCCACGCGGGCGCTGGTCTCGGTGCCGCGCGGCCACGACAAGGCGTTCGCGGCGCTCTGCGCCGAGCGGGGCGTGCCGTTCGAGCTGATCGGCGTCACCGACCCGTCCGGTGGGGCGCTCGAGGTGCACGGCCAGTTCCGGATCGGCCTGGACGAGCTGCGTACCGCGCACACCGAGACGTTGCCGCGCCTCTTCGGGGGTTCGGCGTCCGTCGAGGTGCCCGCGCCGGCTGCCGGCGTGGCGGGTGCGGTCGAGGCCGTCCCGTTGCCGGGCGAGCCGGCCGAGCCGGTCGACGCGGCCGAGGTGGTCTCCGAGCCGATCGCATCCTCGGGTCCGTCTCCGGAGACCGGCGCGGTCGAGCCGATCGGGTCGGAGCAGCCGGGCGAGGTGTCCGAGCCTGACTCCGGTGTCACCGAGCCGTCGCCTGACGAGCGCTGAGGCGTTGACGGCCGCCGTCTACGGCCAGCCCGGATCGGGTGCCCGGTTCGACTGGGGGCTGACCGGGGCGGCCGAACTCGGCCGGGTCTGCGCGGCGCTGGTGGTGGTGGACGTTCTCTCGTTCACCACCGCCGTGGAGGTGGCGGTCGCCCGGGGGATGCGGGTGCACCCGTTCCCCTGGGGTGAGCAGGCGGCCGAGTACGCCGTCCGGGTCGGTGCGACCGCTGCGGTCGGGCGGCGGCAGACGACCGCGGAACATCCATGGTCGCTCTCGCCCGCCGCGCTGAGCAGCGCACCGGTGGTGGCGGACCTCGTGCTGCCCTCCCCGAACGGCTCGGCCATCAGCGCCGCCGCCAGCGCCACCGGCCTGCCGGTGGTCGCGGCGTGCCTGCGCAACGCGCGCGCCGTCGGGCACTGGCTGCGCCGCCAGGGGTACGGCACGCTGGACGCCCCGATCGGCGTGATCGCTTCGGGGGAACGGTGGCCGGACGGGTCGCTGCGACCGTCGGTGGAGGACCAACTCGGCGCCGCCTCGGTGCTGGACGCCCTCTCCGGTGTGCCCGGTGGGCTCTCGGTGGAGGCGGCCATGGCGCTCGCCGCGCTGGCGAGCACCCCGGATCTGCCCGCCGCGGTGCGCGGCAGCGTCTCCGGACGGGAGTTGACCGAGAGCGGCTTCGCCGCGGACGTGGACGTCGCCGTCCGGATCGGCGTGTCGGACGTCGTGCCGGTGCTCCACCAGGGCGTCTTCTCCGCCGCCTGACCGCGGACTGCCCGCGCCTGCCCGCGCCTGCCCGCGCCTGCCCGCGCCTGCCCGCGCCTGACCCGCGCTGGGCGCTCCCTGTGATCAACTCGGCTTTTCGGAAGTCGCGGTGTCCAGGTCTTCGGGATGGCCCGACTTCACTGACAGCGAGTGGGTCTTGCAGCGAAAACGGCCACCCGGATCTCCGGGTGGCCGTTTTCATGTGCTGTGGTGGGGTCAGTCGTCCAACCAGTCGAGGCGGCGACCGCCGCGCTCGGTCGGCGGCGGGGTGTCCGGTCGGTTCCGCCCGGCGGGCTGGC